>CAZJNG010000110.1:0-2064 GCA_964547265.1 uncultured Candidatus Cloacimonadota bacterium
ATTTTTAATAGTAATTGTCTTAAAAACATTTTAGTACAGTATTTTTGAAATGTAATTTTAATGTCAGTTACCTTTCAAAAGTAAAAATCTTAAGATGCTGAATAACAAGATTTTAATTTTTCATGAGTTTTACCTGTTGGATTATTATTATTGACACATAAAGAGTTAAATTATTACTAAGCAAGCTAAAATTGTAAAGCCCTCCTGTTATTCAATATCCTTTGAAAATAATTACTTGACTTGAAACACAATATTTTTAATATTGTTAAAATATTGGAGGAGTAAATGAAATATAAGAATTTATTGATTCTTTTTATATGTACAATAATTTCTATCTTAATCATTGCAAGCTTAGTTTATGGTAGTAAGTTAAAAATCGAACATGATAAAGTAACAACATATTTTAACAATGCCTTGACTGCTATCAACGAGATTCAGGACAGTTTAAATGTTATTGACAGTAGAGATTCTCTTGTTAGAAATATTGCTTTTAATACTGATCTCAAAGATGATTTAAGTTCCAAAGAACAAATCATGCTGTCAATTAAAAATATTGATGAATACATTTCAGAAAGCAAAAAGAGAATTTCTCTCCTTGAAGATCAGTTACATAAAAATAACATACAAATCTCAGGATTACAAAAAATTATTAATAATCTAAAAATACAATTAAAAGAAAAAGAAGACCTTATATTATCATTACAAAATCAAATCGACAAACTTAATGATTTGGTTATTAAAGAAAGAGAAAAAGCTCAATTGGAAATCAGTCAAAGAGATGAGCAGATTAATATTCAACAATCAATGTTATTGACACTAGAAGATGAACTATCTGAAAAAAATATCAAAATCCAAGAGCAAGCAATAGTTGATTATACAATATTTTATTACATTGGTTCTGAAAAAGAGTTAATCAATCATGACTTTTTAACTAAAAGAAAGTTATTCAAAAAACCTCAAAAAACAAATAATTATAATCATGACATTATGAACAAGCTTAATCTTCTTGAGTTTCAAGAGTTAATTATTAACACACAGTTTAATAAAATTGAAATCCTAACTGATCACGATAGAAGCTCTTTCATTATAGAAGACTGGGGAAATCAATCATTATTCAAGATAATAAATCCGGATGTATTTAAAAATACTAAGTATTTATTGATTCAAACAAATTAATTATTTTCTATGTATATAGTTTTTGCCTTATTGATTAATGATACCATTCACAACTTACTAAGAGAAATTAGTCTTGAATGCTTTAACGAAACAGGAAACTTTGATTTTAATAATCTTATCTTGCCTCATATCTCGATAAAGCAATCATTTGAAACTCATGATATTAGTAAAACAACTGAGCTATTTGATACCTTTTTTTCTAAATATAACCAATTTGAAGTTGAGATTGATATATTTGAAATAATAGAAGATAATACTTATCCTATACAAAGAAACATTCTCTGGTTAAAAATAAAAACTAACTCTATTCTTACAGATATGCATAATAATCTCAATCAGTTACTTCAAGATTTCGGCATATTTAATAGACTCTATGATGGTGATGATTATACTTTTCACATTACCGTGCTATTAGGTCCTATGGATTTAACAAAATTAAAGTTAAAACTTGATAAATTAAACAGTTTAAGTATTAATAAAACCATTTTAATAAAAAAAGCTGTGATGTTTTTATGCCCGTATGATTATATTGATTTAAATAGAATTATCACCTATAGATTAACAAATTTACAACACTTTGACAAGACATAATTTGAAATGGAGTATTATTGAAAATCATCATTTTAGATACCGAAACAAGTGGTTCATCACAAGAAGATAAAGTTATTTCAATTGCTATAGCCGAATATAAAAACGGTGAGTTACACAACATGAAATCCGGCTTTTTTAATCCGGGAGTATGTATCAAACAAGGTGCTTATTGGGTTCATCATATCTCTGATGAGCAAGTCTCAAAAGAACCATTTTTTAAAGACACAATCTTTTTTACCATGCTAAAAAAAATATTTGCATCACTTTGTTATATTTCCGCTCAAAACATTAACAGGA
>CAZJNG010000110.1:2074-7522 GCA_964547265.1 uncultured Candidatus Cloacimonadota bacterium
AATATTTGCATCACATGAAAATATAATCATTGGTCATGCAATCTGTAATGATTTATTTATGTTGGCTAGAGAAGGTTTAAGGTGTCGTTGCAACATTATTGACACTCAATACTGTTCAGTAAAAATATTAAAGAAAACAAAAACTTCTTTACATTATCTTCAAAGCGAATTAAACTTATTTGATGAGTCCACAAATGACATTACTTTTCATACTGCTGATGGTGATGTAAAAGTCACTTACTATCTTTTAAAAGAACTCTTAAAACACCTCGATTTGAAAAAACTGGTCGAGATGTCAATGGCACCAATGTACGATTTAAAACTTCCGGGTATCAGATACAAAAAAAGAAAGATTTACCAAATTGCCAGCTTTGACAAAGCTTATTTACTCAACTATTTTAACGATATAAAAGATCCGAAAACCTTTTTCGCTTTAATGTATTTTTATGAGAATGCAGGATTATTCAGCTCTCAAAAATTAAAACATATCATTATGGATGTCCTCTCACCAAATATTAATGTTTAATATATTCACTGATTTTCCACAGTCAGGCAATATAATTGTTTGATTTATTACACTTTATAATATAAGAAACTCCTCAGTAATTACTGACAGAACGAACAGTTCCGCTCACAATTTGATAGAAATATATAAGCAAGGTACATGAGACCTCCAGGATGCTTTTTCCCTCTTGGAGATCCCTTGTTGATTACCTAATTTGAAGGTTTAGACATTCTTGATTTAACTTATTTCTATTCAATGATTTAGCCTTTAAATTTTTAATTCCTACATAATAATAAACAAAACTATAAATCAAATATGTTTTAAAAAAAATCTTGATATATTTATCTGACTTTCCGCAGATAAAAAAACCAAATTTTAACATTTAATTTATGCAAGTAGCAAATTTACTTGATTTTTAATTAATCTATTACTATTCAAGTAGATATACGAACTGTTTAGTTCTGATTATTAAAACTCTTTACATTAATAGTGTTGAATGTAGGATTAATAAATATGTAAATTTTATATGAATTTCTTTTGATATGATATACATTACCGGTCTCATAACCCCGTTTTTTAAAACGGGGAATCAAAAGAACTTACTCACTCCTCTCTGCCACTTTAGTGGCTCTTCAATACACCCCACTGAAGTGGGCAAGGTGATGGTGGGGAATCACTTATCCATAGGCTGAAGCCTATGGTTATGAGATCTTTTAGATTGTAAAAATCACCTTATAGTTCATTCAAAAAAATAATATAAAACAGCAATTTTAACTGCGGAATGTCAGATTTATTATAAAGTCCTTAAGAATTTTACGATTACATGCATGATTTTTTGCAGTAAAATAATAAGAATCCGCTTTTAGTAGCGGATTCTAGAATTACCGATAGTCATTATTAAAATTAAGCAATAATATCGATGTTATTACCTTTTAGAGAACTATTTGAGAAACCGGCACGATTATTTGATAGTTGTGTCCGCATCTCATTTGACTTTTCTAAAGTCCTTTCAATTAGCGATGCACCAAGTTTTTGGGCTCCAAGTGATTTAGACATTCCTGCCATTGCCATTCGTGAGTTTACGCTTAAACCTGAGCTGATACTTAAACCACTCATCAATACTCCTTTCTATCGGTACTTCATTATCGGACTATTTGACCATAAACTTAAGAAATTAATTTAACTCCTTTATTTAAACGACCACAATGCACTAATAAGAGTCTGCCAAAAAAAAGAAAAGGCTGAACTAAGTTCAGCCCTTTAAGATATTAGATTTATTATTTGATTAAAACCATCTTTTTAATTACTTGTTTATCTTCAGTTACTAAACGAGTAAAGTAAACACCGGAAGCAACTCTTTTACCTGTATTATCAACACCGTGCCAGCTAATATTATGTTTTCCTGATTCATAATGTCCTGAAGCCAGAGTATTAATTCTTTGACCTTTGATATTAAAGACTTCAAGATTAATATTCCCTGCTTTATGGATACTAAAACTAATATTTGTTGTAGGATTGAACGGATTTGGATAAATAGAATGAATCTCAGTCACTTGAGGAGAAACTATATCGCTTGAAGAAGTAAAATCTGTAAATTTAATAACAGTACTTTCTCCAACACCAAAACTATTTGATCCAAGTAATAATTCAACCTGTGGATTGATGATTTCAATTTCTGTATCTGACTTCCATACCTTGATTAACCATTGATTATCAATACTATATCCATTGACAGTATTATTAAGCCCATCGTTAAGTGATGCAGTCAATGAAATATAATTACTTTGTCCATTAAACACTGTACTTGCGACACAATAATCACCATCAAACAAGGCAATTTCATCACCCTCACTAAGATTCTCAATAATTACATCATTAACAACAATGAAAAGATTAAAATGATTCCAGCCGTTATTTTGCCAAACTTTTTCAAAATGTGTAGTTTCATTTAATTTAATTTCATCATTGTGAGCTTGATTTTTAGTAGCAATTGTGGTAGTGTATTCAGGATATACAATCTGTGTATTTTCAGTTACTTTAATAGCATAACCCTTTCCCGGTGCAAAATTGTGAATATTATTAATGAAACCGATTTCCGGTAATATTTCTATCGTATTACCTGCTTCATCTATTACTTTCACAAGCTGTTCATTATCAATGAGTGTTTGAATATAATCTATAGCTTCTGATTGAGTATAATAAGGATAACTTATTAAATTCCAACCTTGAGATAATGAAATAGAGAGTGGTAAATCAACTTGAATTCCTTGAAGATTAAGAGATGAGTTGTTATTAACTTTTACTCTGTACGCTTCAGTTTGTTGAATGTTTCCAATGCTATTAACCCATTCCATGTTGCTATTTAAGTATTCAACTGAACTGCCTGCTTGATTTTGAATCTTCACTAATGAATTTGAATTAATAAGATTCTCAAAAATATTCAAGAAATCAGGATTTTGTGGAATAACATAAGAAGACATAATATTCCATCCCTCTATAAAGTTTAAGTTTTGATATACAAGCCCTGTCTCATCAGAAACAATTACCTGCACAGGAATTAAGATTTCAGGATTGTTTGGATCATTAGAACTAAACACAATATTATCCTGATAGATTCCAGGAATATTACTTTCAAAAGATAACTGAAGTTGAATACTTTGTAATGGATTTAAATTGAGAGTATTTTCAGTATTAATTACGAAATTATCAGGCAATGTGATATTAACTGACAAATCTTCATTTCCAATATTCACGATATTGAAATTACTTGTTACACTCTGTCCCATATTAACGGTTCCCATATTAATTTCATTTTGTGAAATATGAATAACAGGAGAAGAATTATCGCCTCCACCTGCGGCAGGGAATACAATATAATCTATCCATGCACAATCAGATCCACTACTAACACTTCCATCCTTAGAATAAGTCCATTTAAAAACATTATTACCGGGATTAACATTGAAACTAACTATATTCCAATCAACAGTTCCAGACCAAGAACCTTGTTCATTATCATTGATATAGAATTTTAAGAAATCATAATTATTCTCAGAAGAAACTTTTACGGCAAACTCAATTTGACCGGCAGCTTCAGCAAGATAATTCAGTTGTAAAACAGAGGTTTGATTATGATTAATTGTTCCTGATTTTGCAGCATAAGTTCCTTCAAAAGCACCGGTATTAGCAACAGTCCAGTTTTGATTACCTGAATGTTGCCAATCAAAAGCAGAAAAATCACCGGTTTCAAAATCTTCAACCATTAACCCAATTGATAAAGCATGTGTATTAATTATTTGTTGACTGTAAAATTCTGCAATATAGCTAATATTTGTTAAAGAACCGGAATCAGCATTTTCATCAACAGTTACAGTAAAGTAATAATCTATTTCCTCATCATTATTTATTATACTGATATTGTTATTATCTTGTGTTATTGAGACTGCCGGATTTGTTGATGCAATTGTTATATTACCTTCTAAAGAAGGGAGATTACCTGAATTATAAAAAGAAATCTTAATCTCGGCAGTTTCACCCGGATCTAATTTGCCGTTATTATTTCCATTAGTATCAATGATTTCAAAATTTGTTTCTGTTAGAGTTGGTGCATTAATTGGCAGATTTACAGGTATTGTCCATACTTGAGCCGGAGTTGATGAATCAGATACAGTTAATAACAGATTAGCAAATGATGAACCTAAAACATTAGTATCTACATTTACAGTAAAGAATTCAGAAATCTGATGAATTGATTCAGCTTCAATACTTTCTATAGTAGCACTAGCATTGATTACCTGTACAAATGAAGAATTTGAACTTAAAACTGCAGTAAGGTTTGAAATATCAGATGTACCAATATTATTAACTGTTACCTGAAGATTTGTCAAAGAAGCAAAATCAATACTGTTATTTCCTGTCATCAGATTAACTACATTATTTAAAATGATATAAGCTCCATCACTTGGAATAACTTGAATATCCTGAATTACCGGAGCATATTTCTGAGCTGTAATTACAAGTTTTGCATCACCGGGAATTGTGAAAGGTTCGAAGATTAACTCTAATGAACCATTTTCGTCAGTAAAGCCTGTTCCATGTATGATGTTATCATAAGAAAGTGCCACTCTGGCATAAGGAGCAGAATTCATTATATTTATTTGATTTTGTCCTAATAAAATTTGTTGAGGATAATCTGCAAGATTATTTTCAGGAACACTCAAATACGGCACAAGTGAAGGATCACCCATAATACTGTAAATTTCCCAGTAATAATTTTTTCTAGAACTGCTCGAACTCTGTACAACCATATTACCTGTGTAAACCATTGCCCCTGTTGTAAACTGCCAATCCTCATAGACTTCTCCATGTGTATGAAATAAATGATCATACATACCCAATTGGTTTGCATTATAAGGAACTGCTGAACCATTTGACGGAGGAGTAGCTAAACCGACAGCCCACCAATAGTCTTCATTCCAATATGTATAACTGTTACCTCCAATGTAAATAACAGCACCTTTATCATTAGCTCTTAACCAGGCTTCACCAAAACAGTTTTGTTCAAATTTATTAGTCAAACAACAGTTACCAATAACAACAGGATACTTTCCATAGTTTTGTAAAGAATTTATATGTGACATTGTAAATGACGGATCACTCCAATTTGTCACATCTCCATGTGCGGTGTAATTCACCCAACTTGCTCCTTGACTAACATTGCTGACAATAGAGGTAGATTGACTTCCAGAACCCGGATATAAATAAATATTTGGGTTAGGATAACCATTTTCAGCGTTAAAATATAAGTTAGATGTATAATTGATTTGTCCATTACCGTGTGAATTTGCAAAACTACTGTCCATACCCGAAATAAGTACTACTTCTTCAAGATAACTAGGGTCAGGCATTTCATATCTTTGATACATCATTGTTTTATTTATTTG
>CAZJNG010000111.1:0-7501 GCA_964547265.1 uncultured Candidatus Cloacimonadota bacterium
TCTTTACTTTTAGTAGCCTTTGTCTTGTTTTTTGGAAATTATCAAGACAGAGTTTCTCGTGCAGAATTTTTGTCTAAAACTATCTTTTTCCCGTTTACCTATTCATTGAATCATTTAAAAACAATAAAACAATTAAAACTAGAAAATGTAAGTCAAAAGAATAAGATAGCAGAATTACTAATAAAAAATTTCGAGTTTGAAAATGTAATCAAAAAATATAAAAGTAGCCATTTACAATTTGAAGTAAAGGATTATGATTATATTTTAGCAGATGTGATCGGATTTTCCGGTAATTTTCTTGGTAGAACAATTATAATAAACAGAGGATTAATGCAAGGTATAAAAACAGATAATCCTGTGTTTACATCTGAAGGCGTTGTCGGTAAGGTTGTTATTGCTTATAAAAACTTCTCAATTGTGTTACCATTAAATCACCCGAGCTTTAAACTGGCTGTGTTAAATAAAAATTCAGGAACACAAGGAATCTTGGAATCAGATGTATATAATAAGGTTTCTATGTCATACATGAGATTCGGGTCTAATATTGCTGTTGGAGACACTATTGTTACTTCAAATCTTTCTCAGATATTTCCACCATATTATCCTATTGGCAGAATTGTCAGTTTAGAAGAATCTTCAGATGCTCTTTATTTAAAAGGTGTGATTCTTCCTTTTAGTGATATTTTAAACATGCAAACAGTTTTTATTCTACTTAAAGAAGATAGTAATAATGATGAAATCAAACTTCACTCAGATTTATAAGGTTAAAAATGCATAAAATTAAGCTGATAATCATTGGGATAATATTATTTTTTGTCTCAACTATTTTTATAGAAGAATTTTCATTCTACCAAATTACACCTTCGTTACTACTGCCTTGGGTTATTTATATTAGTTTTACCTTTGATTATAAGTTTAATATTATTCTTACTTTTTTTTTAAGTTTAGCGTTAGATATTATTAATCCTCAGCTATTAGGTTTTAATACTTTATTATTGCTATTAATTTCACACTTTACTTTTATATATAATAAAAGCATTAATAAAGATAAAATTATTTCAGTGATACTTTCTCTTTTCTTATTAAATTTCGTATATTATATCATCCAATGGTTTTATTTTGCAGTTTCATTTCCAAATCCCATTTTTTTACTTGGTAAAATATTGCTAACTGTTTTATATAATACTGTATTGTCTTTTATGCTTATTTACCTTATCGCCATCATTGACAAACTCAAACTTGTTCTTAATGAATAAAAAATGAAATTACAATCCGAGAATATTTATAGGTTATTTGTAGTTTGTTTTTTTTTGATAGCCTTATCAAGATTGTTTTTTATTCAAGTAATAGAAGGGCAAAAATATGAGGAAATATCTAGAAAGAATTATGTTAGAATTAAACGAGTAAATGCTTCAAGGGGAATGATTTTAGATGAAAAATTAAGACCTATTGTAGATAATGTTCCGTCTGTTAATCTTTATTTTAGACCTTTTATGATTAAAGATAGGAAAAGTTTAATACAATTATTGTCGGAATGCTTGAATATAAGTGGATCTGATATAGAAGATCTGATTTATAAGAATCGTTTCAGAGCTTATAATGATATATTAATTGCTGAAAATTTGCAATTAAATGTACTGGCAAAGATTTCTGAAAAAATGAATTATTATCCTGAACTTATCCTCAAAGCAGAAGTTTTGAGAAATTATCATATTCAAAATCACTTTACAGGATATATAGGAAAAATTAATGAGCATGAGTTTAAAAGATATAGAAATGAAGATTATACAATTAACAGTAAAATCGGTAAACTCGGGTTGGAGAGATATTATGAAGGTCTCTTAGCAGGCAAATCAGGATATGAAATAATTCAGGTTGATGCACATGGCAGAAGTTTGAATTTCTTTAAACAAAATGTCGAACTAAAACCTGTAAATGGTTTTAATCTTGTTTTAACAATTAATATTGAACTTCAAGAGTATATTCAATCAATATTCCCTCAAGATAAAGCAGGGGCTGTAGTCGTAATGAATCCCTTGACCGGTGGCATTTTATCCTATAACAGCTTTCCTGAATATGATCAAAATTGGTTTGCTTCCGGCATAAGTAATGCTCAATGGGATTACTTACAAAATCATTCACATAAACCATTATTAGACAGAGTTGTACTGGCAGCATATCCTCCGGCAAGTACTTATAAGGTTATTTCAGCAGCTTTTGGATTGGAAAAAAATTATATCACTGAGCACACTAAACTCGCTAATTGTTCAGGAGGCATGCAAATTGGAAATAGGTTTTATAAATGTTGGAATCCGGCAGGGCATGGACGAACTAATGTCTATGAATCTATGGCAGTTTCATGTGATGTGTACTACTATGATTTATCTGCTAGATTTGACTTAGATGAGTTTTCTAAATTCTCATATAATAATTATATTTTTATGAAAACAGGTATAGATTTACCTTTTGAAAGAGAGGGTTTTTTCCCTAGCACTCAATGGTACACTCAAAACTACGGTAGATATTTTTCCTCAGTTGGATTAAAAGCAAACCTTGTAATCGGACAAGGAGAAATCTTGACAACCCCACTTGCAATTTGTAATTATTATGCAGCAATTGCCAATGATGGTGTATGGCAGTCACCTCACCTTTTGGACAGAGGTTTTAATGAAAATAGTATTAATTATAAGGATTTAAATCCGAAAGTAACAAGACATCTACCATTATCTGAGACTACTTTAAAGATTATTCAAAAAAGTTTATATGATACTGTTTACAGAGAAGATGGAACAGGGCGACTTGCACGAGTAAAAGGGGCTGAAGTATATGCAAAAACCGGCTCAGCTGAAAATCCTCACGGAGATTTAACTCATGCTTATTTTGTTGGTTATGCTAAATGGAATAATCTTCCGGAGATTGCATTTCTAGTGTTAATCGAAAATGCCGGACATGGAGGAAGTACAGCAGGTCCTATTGCAAAAAAAATTATTGAATACTATCAAAACAATGTGAGAAATAAAAAATGAAATTACCTTTTAATCGGGACTTTGATTGGATATTATTGGTTTTATGGATTGCACTTATGATAATGGGTGTTTTTGCAATCTATTCAGCCTCAACCGTTAAAATTGACGATGAGATTATTAGAAACAATTATTATTTAAAACAAATTGTATGGGTTTCATTATCATTGTTCTTATTATTATTAATATTGAAGATCCCAATGCCGATAATTGATTTTCTAATCTTTCCTGCGTATGTATTTACCTTATTTTTACTTGTTATTGTATTGTTTATGCCATCAATTAATCAGTCTCACAGATGGATAGTTTTAGCAGGTTTTAGGTTTCAACCTTCAGAATTAGCTAAAATTGTTGTAATTCTCTTAACTGCAAAAATTCTGGCAAAAGAAACAATTTTAAATATAAAAACAATAATTAAACCCTTAATCTATATGATAATACCTGTAGTTTTAATTATAATTGAACCCGATTTAGGAACTACATTTGTTTTTTGGATTGCTTTTTTTGTTATGCTCGCTCAAGTAGGATTTAAGATAGTTTATCTATTTTTAATTGTTACACCTTTAATTAGCATGATTAGTTCTTTTTACATTCCTGTGTTTATTATTTTTGCCTTACTGTTAATTTTTTATCTTTGGAAATCTAAGTTATCAGTACACTTTATTTCTTTGATTATGATTATAAATGTATTTTTTGTGTTTCTTACGCCTGTTTTGTGGAATAATTTAAAACCATATCAACAAAACAGAATATTAACTTTTATTGATCCAGGTAGAGATCCTTTAAATGCCGGATATCAGATTATTCAAGCAAAAATAGCTATCGGAAGTGGGCAGATAACTGGTAAAGGTTTTCTCGAAGGCACACAGAAAAATTTTAATTTTCTTCCTGAAAATCATACAGATTTTATATTTTCAGTTATTTCGGAAGAGATGGGATTTATTGGTTCATCGATCATAATGATTGTGTTTCTTTTATTCTTTTTAAGAATTATTAGTAATATAAAAAAATCAGAAATAAAAGAACGACGGATTGCAATAGCCGGATTCTTTGGCTTTTTATTTTTTCAGACATCGATTAATGTTGGAATGAATTTAGGATTGATGCCTGTCACCGGAATATCTTTACCCTTTATTAGTTATGGAGGATCTAATTTATTGATTAACTCAATTGCTGTCGCATTAATTTTGAAATTTAGTCAGGAAAAAGACCTTTAGTACTTGAAGTTTAGAATGAATAATATCATCATGAAACTTTATATATCATACTTCCAAGAGGCTGTCTAATATTGTAGAATTGTTAAACAAGCACCATTGCTTGTTGCCTCCTACATCTTTGAATATAAACTACTTATGCTTATAAGTGCAAACAAAGGTGTTTGAACGAAGCTGCAAGCAGCATTAAAAAAAATACTTTACAAGTCCAAATACTAATGAGAGAATTCCCCCAAATATATATTTGGAGGAATTCATGTTAGACTACGAAAATGAATTATTAAAGCATTTAACCTTAAAAGGTTATTCAGTATCCACAAAAGTTAACTATTTAAGATACTTAAGATATCTTTCAGATTACTTTCAAGTTGACCCTTGTACTTTAACAATATCACAAATTAAAGATTATTTTTATCACCTAATTACTGTCAAGAAATATCGTCCAAAAACAATATCTTTATTTTTCTACGCGATTAAGTTTTTTTACTGCAATGTATTAGACTATGACATTAGGCAATTTAATTTTTATAAACAAAAAAGAGAAATTACTTTGCCTGTAGTTTTAACAACAAATGAAATTAAAAGCATATTACAATTATTTAAATCTTATGATTTCAAAATGATAGTTAAATTAGCTTATCAAACCGGTTTAAGAGTTTCAGAAGTTGTAAATATCAAGCCTCAAGACATTAATTCAGAATTAAATATCATAATTATTCGCAATAGTAAGGGTAATAAAGACAGAGCTATACCACTTCCTCTAAAATTACTAGAGGAATTAAGAGAATATTGGAAAACTCATAAAAATAGAAATCTTCTTTTCCTGTTGAAATTTGCCAAAGGTTATTCTCGGAAAAGGTTAATACTCCCCCATAATCTTTAAAATCTAATACAATAATTTTCCCACTGGAAATAAATAAAGCATCTATTTGATGACCATTACAACTTATATTGCCAATCAATACATTTAGTCCATTTGAGTTTTGAAATATATTTCTTAGTTCTTTTACTACTTTTCTAAAAAATGCATTTTCATGTGTATGTTCATATTGCTGAATAAGGTATGATTTAAATGGCATAAGCTAAATCCTTTTTTTAATCTTGAAAGACATCTGCGAAGGGCAAAAGATTTCCATTTGAGTTATGTCTTTTTCTACTGTTATGATCATCATAAATAGCAAAAACTATTAACTTGAATTTATTACAAAATTCAGATTCATTAAAAACTTCTCTAAACAACTTAGCCATATGATATGGAGGATTTTTAAAAGCTCCGCATCCAAATGCACTCAAAACTAAACAGTCATGATTAAAGTTTCCGCAAATTCTTAGAATAGTTCTAATTTTTTCTTTAGAAGGTTCAATAAGTTCATCAGAAATTATGTACTCATTATTTACAAGAATTGTTTTCGGTCGATTGATTGCAGGAACACTAACCACAGACAATTTAAATGGTTGTTTGAGGAAACAATAACCTCTTTTTTCTGAAGCTCTGAAAAATGTTACAGATTTTGAGTAAATGCCCCCGGAATTTTTATCTAATGGATAAGCATGGCTATCATTTCTTTGTATCCCATATTCTTCAGAATAACTGACAAACTGATAAAGAGATAGAAAGATATTACTTCTACGGAAAAGATTTTCTTCTTGAGCTCCGGCTCCATTTAATACACCGCCACCAGGATTTTGTCTATTAGCCATATTGAGTAAGCAAACATTGAAGCCAGCTTTTTTTAACAACTCAGCCACTTCTATACAATCAGCTTCAATTACGCTAAAACTGGTTTTTGGACAAATATCTATCATATTTAAAGATTTAGGCTTTTGAAAAAAATAAGTTTCTTTGTTTACCTTAGTAGTATCAATTCTTATTGATTCATTCTTGTAAATGTAAGAACCTTGTTTTACAGCATTTACAGTTTGCCAAAATATTTCTGAACGAAGTTCTCTAAATCCAAAATTATCTCTTGAAGCAATCCTGAAATTATTTAACCATTCAGTTGCAGAAAATGAATTTAAAAATTATCTACCATGTTGGTTCTGTTTACTTTTTTCTGTAATCTGTCATTAACATGAAATACATAGTTGTTGGTTTTATTTAGCCATTCACAAGATAGTGTAAGCCCTCCAATAAAATCAACAACACATAAATCAGACCATTCTTTTATTCCATGATTGTCAGTAATTCCGGTTAATCCATAACTCTCCCAAATTTTTACCATCTCCTGGATAGTTTTAGGATTCATAGCACCTTCTCTGACAATATAATCATCAAACCATATAGTTTTTCCTATTTGCTGAAGATTGTCTTTTTTATATTTATTAAAACCACCTACATATAACTTTTCAATTACTGCAATGGGAATGATTATGTTGATAAACTCTAACTCTACTGCCATTCTGAATTACTTCCTTTTAAAATCTTATTCATTCTTACCACTCTCCACTGCCAAGTTTTATATTTTAAATAATTTAACTTCTAATATTGCCTCATAGTAATCTCTCTATTTCTTGTTTTAATGTAGGAAGATAACGAATTATTATCCCCCAAATTATTGCATTATCTACTTTATCATAACCATGTATAACACGGTTTCTTACTCCGATTATTTGCTTTTTGCTAGATATATGGAGATTGTTGTCAATTTTATCTAATCTATTTAAAGCTTCGCCAATTATTTCAAGTTCTCTTTCAACTGCTCTTCTCAGCATTTAATCTTTTAAATATGCGTTAAAGTCTTTATTATCTGCAAGGTATTGTGAGATTGAATCTATTGCTTCTTTAATATCATAAAGGTATTTTTTTATTTCAGTTCTCATAAATTGGAACCTTTTTCTGGTTAATTGATTCAATAAAATACGGATTGTTTAAAGATTTATCTGTAATTAAATCTACCGGATGTTGTTTAAGATTTTCTAATTTCTCAGCTAACTCAAGATAAGCATCTGCGTAGTCACCATAATTCATAGAATCAAAAGATACTAACAAGTCTATGTCACTATTTGAATTAAATTTGTCAGTACAAACTGAACCAAAGGCATACATGGACTTAACATGACACCTCAAACATAAAGATTTTAAGGTTTCAATATTTTCTTTTAAAATCTTATTCATTCTTACCACTCTCCGTTACCAAGTTTCCAGATGTCTATTTTAATGTCATCGTGTTCAGCATATTCATTTGCTTAGTCTGCTTGCCAGTTTTGGCTTTTATGCCTGTCAAAGATTAGGATGTGAGCTTCTTTAGTTCCGCAGGTTTTAGC
>CAZJNG010000112.1:0-7448 GCA_964547265.1 uncultured Candidatus Cloacimonadota bacterium
TAAATTTTGCCCAAAAGTTAGTATCAATACTTGAACAGGCTTTAAATATTTCGTAGACTACAGTTAAATTAACTGCTCTTATCGCTACTTCCATAGCACATGTCCAATTTACTGAATATTCATAAGGGTTTTTTTCTATCCAATCGTTAAATTGAGTAACAAACTCATCAGAGTACTTTCTATCTTTACTTAGCAAAAAACCTTTACCTAAACACACTAAATGCTGAAATCTTGACAGTTCCCAAGGGATTTTCACATCCGAACTATCTTCCAGATTACAAATCTTAATATCTTTATAAAACTTATTATGCCATTGAAAACCTGTAATAAAATCTTCATTCCAAGTAATACTTTTATCTAACTGTATTTCTGCTAAACCTAAGACTTTAAAAATATGATTACTTACTTTGTCAGCTTCTTGGAGCACTGTTTCATTTAATAAATTATTAGCTATAAACGAATTGTAAGTATCCTTTACTTCATCTCGAAAAAATAATTTCATATCTGATTTAAATACATTAAAATCAATAAACAAAAAAGAATCATTGAATAAATATATGTAATATCTTCTAAAAAAGAAATAAACACTTTCTTTTGATTTCCTAATAAGCTTTTTTATAATTACTCGCAAAGAGAGTCCTTTAATCTTAATTAGTTTTTCTTTTAGTTTCATTTGTACCTATTCTTAACTATTTTTTTACTATTATTTTTTCAGAATTATTTATGTCAAGATAAAAGGCTGCCTAAGCAGCCCTTTTTATTTGTTTATTGAATCTTTAATATCTTTTTTGTCTTATAATTAATATTATCATTGAGTGTTTTGGCAAAGTAAATTCCTGCAGGTACTGTTTTAGAGTTATAATCCTTTCCATCCCATACCACTTTATTACCTTTGAGAGTGTTTATTTTTTGTCCTCTGACATTAAATATTTCGATTGTAATTTTCTCATTAGGAGATTTTTCATAATTTGATATCTCAAAATTAATATGTCCATTAAAAG
Organism: uncultured Candidatus Cloacimonadota bacterium; assembly: GCA_964547265.1. GTDB lineage: Bacteria > Cloacimonadota > Cloacimonadia > Cloacimonadales > WRIO01 > JALNXV01. The sequence goes on from CAZJNG010000112.1 coordinate 1,002, forward strand.
GATTTGGGTATGCTTGTAGTTCTTGTAATTGAGGCATTACAACATCAGTATTATCTGTATTTATCTGATGAAAAGTCATAGCAGTTGCACCAATACCAAGGTTAATCTCATTTACTAGTTGTTTACCATAATTATAGATTTGAAGTTTTGATGAGCCAACCCAATCACCCGGATTTAAAACATAATAGAATTGGTCTTTATAGATTAAGTGTGAGCCTCCCGTAAAAGTAGGATTAGATGCATCATTTATTATCTCAAAGGTTTCAGAATCATAACTAAACAAACCTGAACCATACGCATCACCGACATATACAATATTATCCGCTCCCATTTGTATAGAAGTAATATACCCGGAATTAAAATCAACTGTATGAATAACTTCATTTGACTCTAAATCAATCACCGAAACAGCACCGGTCTCATTTCCATAATTACCTGTACATACAACATGTAGTCTTTGATTACTATCAAGTATCATTGCTTGAGGATTTATAGAAACAACAATTTCTTCGACAATTGTAAAAGTATCTAAATTAATCACCTTTACTTTACCGGGTAAATAATTTGGATATTGAAGCCCTGTTAGTGCAACATAAAGCAAACCTTCGTTAATCAACATCCCTTCCGGTCCTGTTCCAATATTTAACATGCTTACTATTTGATTATTGTTTAGATCAATCTTGTAAAGTTTATTAGAAAACAAACCAGTAACATAAGCAAAGTCATAGTGAAATACAATACTCCATGGATTAGCTGAATCTTCAAGTTCAATAGTTGCAATCGTAGCCCCTGAATCCAGATTTATTACCTGTATTTCATTATCTCCTGAATTAACAACATAAATCTTACCGTCATAAATCTTGACATCGTTACCATATAAACCAATTTGAGTAAAGTTATTATCAGCATTAAAACTAGTTAAATCAACCCTACCAAGTGTTTGACTGTTTGCATTCACAACAAACATCTCCTTTGCAAACATAAAGCTTATACTAACTAATATAAGCATAAATAAAAAGACCTTTTTCATCTTTTCCTCCTTTTTTATTATAATAAATTAAAATTTAACTGCACTTCCCAATTTCTGCCCGGTTCGGGAGTATATGGAAAGTTTTGATATTTCTTGTCAAAAACATTATATAAAGAATACACTAACTGAGTTCTGACCATGCCCATATTGACAAAAAACGAGGTACTACTATTATACACCTCATATCCTTTCAAGGGTTTAATAAGTTGGTCTCTGGTGCTCCATTGTTTTCCTTGAGCTATATAATTGATATTTTGTGAAAAATTATACAGATTTAGGTTCAAGCTAACATTCCAGTTCCATGAAGGAGTGTAGATGATATTTTTTCCGTAAAACTGAGAACCCTCAGATATATCTCTTGCTATTATCCTTGTATAGTTTGCTTTGATAGTTTGATTCTTAAGAAAGCTGAATGAACCATAAGCATCCCAGTTTTTTATCTCTGCATCCTGAACATTACCAGGCTTCCAACCTTGATTTGACCTAAACCAGTAAATAAGATTTTTAGTATTATTTTGCCATGTTGCTACACCTATAGAGGGATTAGTTTTAGTATTAGCTTCTACTCGCCAACCTACTGATTCTTCAGCTTTTAAGTCCGGATTGCCATTTGTTTGAGAATCACCTTTCCAGTATAAATCATAAAATGAAGGCACATTATAAGAAGTTCCCAGACTTGTTTTTATATCAAAATCAACCCATGAGTAAACCTGATTATTAATCTCTACACGCCATGAAGTATAATCATCTAAGTCACTATGATTATCATGTCTTAAACTCATAACTAATTCAGGTATAGCAAAATATAAATCTCTCGATACTTTAAAAGATGAAAAAATAGAATTTATTTTGTGTGAAAGTTCATCAATAGAAGCAAGATTATGCAGTAAATCATTGTATTCAAACAGATTTTTTTTATACTCACTTCCAATACTCAGACTAACATCATAATCATTTAAGGCATGAGCAGTGTTCAAAACTGTTTTAACTCCGTAAGAAGTTGAGATATTTTCATCTAAGGCATGATAAAAACCAATAGGCGACTGTGTATTATTGTAAAGCGATTTTTGTTTTGTATGATAAAGTTGACTCTCCAGATTAATAAATGAAAATTGAGAGTAATAGTAAAGTGCATTATTGATATTTTCACCTTTTTGAGATGCGTGCCTGTACATTGAAAGATAATTCACAGGACCGGGTAGTTGCTTATAAAATTTCTGATACCGTAAATTATAGATTAATCTTGCATTATCTATATTGTAATTTACATCTGTTGAAAAATTAATTATATTCTTATCATTATATTCTCTGGTATATTTCTTGTTGCGATACTCATATTCAAAATCATTATCAGCTCTGATAACTGAAGTATTAACTGCTATTTGCAAGTTTCGTTTTAAAATACTTAAGGTAATGTTTTGCTTGTAAGCATTGTAGGAGCCAATAGACTGACTCCATGAGAAATTCTCTTTTTGTTGTCCACTGACCGAGTTAATAATTATCATCCCGGCAATACCGCCTGAACCTGTTTCTACAGAAACATTATTTTTGACAATTTCTATAGAATCTATTTGGTTGGTCGGAATGTTTGATAAGTCAACTTCCTGCCCTGCCGGATTGAGAATAACATTATCCCACATAATTATTGTATGTTTACCTTTATGTCCTCCAAGTGAGATAGTTTGTCTTTCTCCTGAAAGTTTTATCCCCCTGATATCAAAATCGGGTATATCTTTAAGAAGGTCGCTGACAGCAGGATAAGATTTATTTAGGGAGTTGACATCTATTCTTTGTGAAACAGTATTTATCCTAAAATTTGATTCTTCAGACCTTGATTTAACGATAAATTCTTCAGCTATCAAAGGAGTTTGCTTAAGTTTAACTACAGGCTTATTTATGAGTTCTTTTACACTAAAACCTTTTTCCTTAAACCCAAGTCTGCTAAAATTAATAATTTCGTTCTCTTTTAGATTTGGTAATCTGACTAATCCCAAACTATCAGAAACTGTTGAAAAAACTTTGCTTTTAACAATTACATGTGGAATAGGTTGATTATTAAAATCTATTACTTTCACTTGCAAAGCACTGAGAGCCACAGTAAATAACAGTACACTTAAGAATAAATATTTCATTTATGCTCCGGTTTGTAGATTATATTGTTGATTTTTGTGTATGGATTTTGAATATATGCAAAGTCCATCTCAAAGATTTGGTTAAGGTATTTTTCATTATAAACTTCCTGAGGAGTGCCTTCTCCAAAGATTTTACCTTCTTTAACATAGACTATTTTATCTGCAAATTCAGCGGACAGATTTAAGTTGTGAGAAACCATAATAATTGTTTTATCTTGTTTACGGTTAATCTCTTTTAGTATCTGCAAAATCTCAATTTGATGATTGATATCCAGGCTTGAAAGACTTTCATCCATTAGGATATAGCTTGTATCCTGCACTAATGCCCGTGCTATTAAAACCCGTTGCTTCTCTCCCCCACTCATTTGATTAAAATAACGATTCTTAAATTTTGTCAGATCGAGTAATTTAATGTATTTTTCAACAATCTCATAATCATTTTCCTTGTAATTTGCCAGAAAATCCATCCAGGGATAACGCCCCATCAGCAGAAATTCTTCCAGTTTATAATCAAATTGCATATGAAATTCTTGAGGAATAAAGGCTATTTTTTGGGCTAATTCTTTTTCTTTCCATTGACTAATAGAAACACCATTTATCAGGATATCACCTCTATCAATAGGCAAAATCCCATTAATCGTTTTTAGTAGTGTAGTCTTCCCTGCTCCATTGGGACCTAATATAAACGAGAAGTCTCCTTTTTTAAAGCAAGTGGACAAAGAATTTAGTACTTTATTGTTAGTATAACTCATTTCGATTGCTTTTATCTCTATCATTATTAACTCCTTAACTGTATATTATTAATTGTCTTTCAAGACATTAGAACTTATTTTTATTTAATTATAAAAAATTCTTTACAAAAAAGCTTGCTAATTCCTACTTGTTTACTATGTTATATAAGAAAGGAGGAATTAATGCAAATCACAACCAAAACTGAGTATTCAGTTAGAGCTTTATGTGAGCTTTGTTTCAGAGATAAACCAGTTTCTCTGAGAGTTATTGCTGATACTCAAAAACTTCCTCTTAAATACTTGGAACACCTCTTTAGAGACCTCAAAAGTAATGAACTTGTTAAAAGTGTCTCAGGAGCAAAAGGTGGCTATATCCTCAATCAAAAAGCAGAAGATATCACTCTACTGGATATTTTAAGTGCTGTGGAAAAAGATACTTCTTCGTATCCTTGTACTTGTTCTTCTGATACTGCATACTGTATTGGAATGCCATGTAAATTTCATGATGTTTGGCAAAAAATCAATAATCAAATCTTCGATTATTATAAAAAAATAACACTCGCAGAAATCTGCAAAGAAATAAAGGAGTAAACAATGCAACGGATTTATCTAGATAACTGTTTAACTTCCAAACCTGACCCTCAGGTTGTAGAAGCTATGATGCCTTACTTAACCGATCACTTTTACTTTCCGGGTAATTTTATCAGTACCGGTTCATTAGCTAAAAAGGCAATCAGTAATTTTAAAAAAACTATCGCTCAATCTATGAATGCAGAAGAGCAAGAAATACATCTTACCTCAGGCGGCACAGCAGCAAATAATGTAGGCATAAAAGGCTATATTATGGCAAATGCCGATAAAGGTGGACATATTATATGTTCTGAAATCGACTACCCTGACATCTTGACAAACGCAGCCTTTTTTGAAGAAAGTGGTTTTGATGTTACTTATATCGGTGCTGACAGAGACGGTTTTATTAACTTAGACGAACTTCAAAATGCTATTACCAACGAAACAATCTTGGTGATGACCACCTTTGCCAATCATGTAATGGGAACCATTCAACCGATAAAAAAAATAAGTGAAATAATTAAAAATAAAAATCCGCAAACTGCTTTGTTTGTCGATGCCGGGCAAGCCTATGGTCGTACTCGTATAGATGTTAAAGAACTAGGCATAGACATGATGTCTGTCAGTGCTCACAAAATACATGGTCCACAGGGAGCAGGTGCTTTATATATCAAAAAAGGTATCAACCTTAATCAAACCAAACACGGCATTGTTCGTATGGATGATTTGGATACAGGTGGTATTTCTATGGCTGCTCTTGCCGGTTTTGCTAAAGCTGTGGAAATCCAGTTTAAAGACTTAGATAATCATATCGAATATATTAGAAGTTTACAAAACAGACTTTTAGAAGGCATTCAAAAAAATATCGATCATATCTATATCAACGGACCAATAGGAGAAAACAGAATCTGTCATAATCTTAATGTTTCAATGGACTATATTGAAGGTGAAGCAATTATGATGATGCTTGATTTAGCCGGAATCACAGTCGCTACAGGCAGTGCTTGTGCCTCACAGGGGCTAAAAGCAAACTATATCCTCATGGCTACAGGCAGAAACTTTGTCCAGTCACATGGTTCTATGAAATTCACCCTTAGCAGATTTAACACAGAAGATGAAATAGATTATGTTATCGAAAAACTTACCGAAATCGTTAAAACACTAAGAGAACGCAGTCCTCTAACAAAAAAATAATCCTAAAGGAGATATAAAATGGAATATTCAGAAAAAGTTTTGGATCACTTTATGAATCCAAGAAATATAGGAAAACTAACAGATGCAAACGCTGTTGCTACCGAAGGAAGCCCGGCTTGTGGTGACCAAGTTACCTTTTATTTAAAAATTAACGATGAAACGCATATTGTTGATGACATAAAGTTTATGTCTTATGGCTGTGCATCAAATATCGCAACCGCTTCAATTGCCTCAGAACTCGTTAAAGGTAAACACATTAATCAAGCTAAAGAAGTAACATGGAAAACTGTTGCTTCTGAGTTAGATGGTCTCCCTCCTATCAAAATGCATTGTTCTGTCCTGGCTGTTGACGCTATGAGAACCGCTATCAAAAAATACGAAATAGAAAAAGGACTCAGAGAGCCTGAACCATTTAACAAACAAACTGTTATTGAAGAACTTCGCAGCGTTATCTATCCTCAGGTCGGCGAAGATATCGTCACCCTCAAAATGGTTAAATATGTTAATGTAGAAGATGGTGTTGTTATAATCGACCTTGACATACCAAAATTTGACACCTACAGAAACGGTGTAGCTGACGAAGTCAAAGAACACCTCGAAAAATTCCCCGAAGTTAAAGACATTAAAATCACTATGCCATAACTAATCTTTAAACGACCTTTATGTGACCTCCAAGAGGAAAAATTTTCCTCTTGGAGGTCTCTTTTATTACACAAGTACTCAATTTACTCTTTTATTATTAAAATTTCTTTTAAACAAATTAATATAAAAACTTTAGCTCAGCAATATA
>CAZJNG010000113.1:0-7435 GCA_964547265.1 uncultured Candidatus Cloacimonadota bacterium
ATTCTCCCGCCATTCTTGCGGCGAATTCACGCACATCAGGTTCATCATCATCAGCTGCAGGATCCGGTAAAACTACACAACAAATGAAATCTCAAGATACCTATGTAAACTGGAATTTTACCTATCCGTGGCAAATTGAGCCGGATAACTATCCTAGATTACAGAATCAATCAGACGTTGCAATTGAAGGTGATGGGTCAGATGAATCTCCTTATGAAATAGAAAACTACTATCATTTAATATGGCTAAAATATAACAGTTCAGAGTGGGAGAAGAACTTTATTCAAACATCAGATATTAATATAGCTGAAGAAAGCGAAACCTGGCATAATGGTATCGGTTGGTATCCAATTGGGAATTCAAACAAGAAATTTAATGGACATTATAATGGAAACGATCATACTATTTCAGGCCTTACTATAAATTCTGAATGGGGGTCTAACTTAGGATTATTCGCTTATACAGGAGAAAATGCTGTAATTTCAAACCTCGGTTTAATTGATGTCGATATTAACGGTAGGTATGATTTAGGAAGTTTAGTGGCAAGAAATGAAGGTTTAATTGAAAGATGTTATGCAATCGGTAATATTAATGGCAATAGTGACTTTGGTGGATTAATAGCAGTAAATCAAGGTATAGTAAACCAATGCTTTTTTAATGGTAACTTGCATGGAAATGGATATGGTTATGTAGGAGGCTTGGCATGTTTTAATTATAATCTAATAAATCAAAGCTTTTCTAAAGGAAATATTTATACACCAAGATCAGGTGGTTTAGTGGCGGGTAATTATGAAAACAGTTCTATAATTGATTCATATAGTTTATCGAATTTATTTTCAGTGTCTTATAATAGTGGTTTAGTATATGCTAATGGCGGAATTATTGAAAATTGCTATAGTGCAGGCTATGTGATACCCGGAGCAAATAATAATGGATTTGTGGGCATGTCAAGCGGTGAAATAATAAACTCATTTTGGGATATTGAAAGCTCAGGACACGAGACTTCAGCTCAAGGGATAGGAAAAACAACCGAAGAAATGAAAGATATAACAACATTTACAAGCGTTGGTTGGGATTTTGATGATATCTGGCAAATTACAAATGACATTAATCAAGGATATCCTTCTTTACAATGGGAAGATATAGAAACTTCTATTCATGATGATAATCTAGCCATCTCTCCTACCAAAACAATCTTATACTCAGCCTATCCAAATCCATTTAACCCAAGTACAACTATTAGTTTTGAAACTTCTAAAAGAACGAATGTCCTGATTGATGTTTTTAACATAAAAGGACAAAAGGTTATTACTCTTTTAAACCAGGAATTGGAACCCGGTCAACATAAAATAGTTTGGAACGGATTAGATAAAAAGCAAAAAAGAGTTGCCAGCGGTGTATATTTTTACAAGATGCAAGCTGATCAATATAGTAAGATTAAAAAAATGATTATGATTAAATAAAAATATATCTAATAGGAGGATGTAATGAAAAAACAATTCTTAATTTTGATAATTATTCTTTGTATGAGTATTTTTACTTATGCTCAAAACAATTTAAATGGAGATAGTTCTACTAAGGAAGAAGATATCTGGATTACTGAATATCCATACTTTATGGATTTCGAAAATGAAGAAGTCGGTACTTTACCTTATGGATGGGATGCTAAATATGATTTTTATAACCATCCTGTCCCTGTTTATGTTAAAGCATATTCTACTTTTCACCCAATATGGCAATCAAAATATCTTTATTCAACTCAAGGTGCTTTTTATGAAGAGCCAACAGGATTATATATAAATTTACCAAAGATTGAAAACCCTCAGAATAAATATTTTATGTTTAATGCAAAAGGTGGTAGATTTTATAATTATATGGAATTAAGAATGGTTTCTAATTATTCATTTAGTCCTGAATATATAGATATTGCGACAGTATCTTATCCTCTTGAATATAAGCGTTATCTATTTAAATTACCCGATACAGAGTATAATATTTTGCAATTTTATAGAGGAATTAACGTGACTTACGGTAGTGATGACGGTTCCCCATTTTTCTGCCTAGAAGATGTTGAAATTGGAATAATCAGTGAAGTACCTACTTCAAGGATTTTTAGTACAGAAATAGACTTTGAACGAATTTATCAAGGTAATTTAACATCCAAAGTATTACCGATTTTTAATACCGGTTCTGAGACATTGATAGTAAATGCTACATCATCAGAACATTTTTTCCCTGATACAGAAAATATTACTATTCAGAGTGTTGAGGAAGGAGAGCTTTTAATTTGCTTTAATGCAGAATATACCGGACATTATGAAGAACAAATAATTTTAAACACTAACGACCCTGAAAATCCTCAATATATTATCAATTGTAAAGCAGAGGTTGTATCTTCACTTCCTTATGGTAATGTTCAAATAGGATTTGATAATGAAGTTTCTACTTTCCCTTTTAATTCCGGGAATAATTCTTCTTGGGTAGTTAAATCCTCTTATGCTCTACCGATTAATGCAAGAGGTAGGATAAGTACTTTATCTTATGATTACGCAAGCGAGGAGCCTTTTTCATGCACTTCAATAATACAGATTGGTGAGTGTTATACAAGAGAAGAAGCTTTTAATGTTACATATACAGAATGTTTTGAAGGTGTTGTTAATTTCGATAATGAAACAGAATGGACAAGCATTCAGTTAGATACTCCTTTTGTCTTTACAAAAAATTACTTGGTTATTAAGGTTGAAAGTTCTGCTGTAGAGCCGGATGGTAATTTAAGATACTTTTATTTTACTTATACACCGGATAATGATACTTGGACATCAAGTATATGGAGTTTGGGTGGTCCAAATATAGCAATTTTTTGTGATAATATTGCCTTTATGAAGCCTGAGAATTTCCGTGCAAATTTAAATAATAACATTATAAATTTGTCTTGGGCAGCTCCAATTTATCCTGATGATATTGAAGACCTTCCGGTTTTTTTAGGATATAATGTTTATCGAAATGATGAAATCATAGCGACTTTAGACGAGACACAATTGAGTTATACCGACAATGAACTTGATAATAGTATACGTAATAGATATCATTTAACTGCAGTTTATACAAACCCTGAAGGTGAATCAATGCCTACAATAAAAATAACTTTTAATCCTACCGGTATTGAGGATGTCGTTAATGAAGCATTATTGTCTATTTCAAGTTATCCTAATCCGGTCAAAGATTTAGTCCATATAGCATTAAAATTACATTATAATACTCAACTTAAGATAGAAATATTTAATATTAAAGGACAAAAAATTAAAACCCTATATAATGAAAAATGCAAGTCAGGAGATAAACTTGTAATCTGGGATACAAAAGATTATACAGACAATTATGTTAGCTCCGGTATATATTTTTATAAGGTAACTTCTGACAATTATTCACAGATTAAGAAAATGCTTATAGTTAGGTAGTTATAACTAATTTATGAAAAAAAATAAGCAACTTGTCAAAACAAGTTGCTTATATTATATAATAAAGATTATTTATTTAAATCTTCAGTTTTAATAGTGTCTGCAGATTCAGTGATGATTTGATCAGCTTCAACAAGTTCAATAATAGCCATAGGGGCACAATCACCTCTACGAAGTCTTGTTTTTAACACTCTAGTGTAACCACCCGGGCGATTTGCATATTTTGGAGCAATTTCATCAAAAACTGTTTTAACTAATTGATGGTTGTGCAATATTGAGAATGCAAGTCTTTTATGATGAAGTGTTCCTTTTTTACCCCAAGTAAGTATTCTTTCAGTTAAGCTTCTCATTTCTTTTGCTTTAGCCACAGTAGTTTCGATACGACCATGAGTTAAAAGTGAAATGACAAGATTTTTTAACATTGCTTTACGATGATCAGCTTCTCGTCCGAACTTTCTGCCATGAATTCTATGTCTCATAATACTCAGCCTTTCTTTTTGATATTGGTTCGGTTTTTCGCATCAGCGACTTTTTTCAAAATACCTTCGACATCCATACCGAGATGTAAATCATATTTAACCAGTAAAGCTTTGATTTCGTCCAGGGATTTTTTACCGAAATTTCTATATTTAAGCATTTCAGATTCATTTTTGCCTACAAGTTCTGCAATAGTTTCAATATTTGCTACAGCTAAACAATTTGCAGAACGAACTGTAAGTTCTAAATCTTTAACATTCATGTGAAGTAATTTTTCCAATCTTTCGAGTTCCGGATCCATAGCTACTTCTTCAACATAATCAGGTTCTTCTTCAAAGAAAACCATGTGAGCATATAAGTCTCGTAATAATTTTGCAGAAAGATAAACTGCATTACGAGGTTCAATCGCTCCATTAGTTGAAATTTCCATAATTAATTTATCGTAATCTGTTCTTTCTCCAACTCTTTGATTGGAAGTAATAAAATTACAATTTATAATAGGGGAATAAATTGAATCAACAGGAATAACACCGACCGGTTTATCTTCAATTATTTGTCTATCAGCAGGAATATATCCTCTGCCTACTCCAACCCAGATTTCGATAAGTATATCTGTATCTTCAACAACATTGAACAATACAAGGTCTTTATTAATCACCTTAACTTCTGAAGTTTCTTCTATTTCAGCAGCTGTAACCGGACCGGTTCCTTGATGATTTAAAGTCAATTTTACTTCATTCAATGTATCAGATACAAATACTACTTTTTTTAAATTTAGAATAAACTCTGTGAAATCTATATCGGTTCCCGGAATAGGAGTGAATTCATGATGCAACCCTTCAATTCTGACAAATCGTGCAGCAGCTCCTTGAATAGAAGAGAGTAAAATTCTTCTTAAAGTATTACCGATTGTCGTAGCATATCCAGGCTCAAGGGGTCCGATTTCGCATTTACCATAGAATTGTGAATACGATTCCTTATCAAATTCAACCTTATTTGGAAGTTGAATGGGTTCTAAAAGCATCATAATATATACTCCGGATTATTTAGAATAGTACTCAACAATGAGATTATCATTTACATCGAGTCCTATTTCTTCGCGTTTTGGTACATAAAGGAATTCACCTTTGAAATTATTTTTATCGACAGAAAGCCACTCAAAGCGACTGGTATCACTAATTGACTCTAATGATTCTCTGATTAGAATATTTGATCTTGAAGCTTGTTTTACTTCTATTTGCATTGTAGGTTTAACCAAGAAAGAAGGGATATTAACTTTGTTTCCGTTTACCAAAATATGACCGTGTCTGACAATCTGTCTGGCTGCAGCTCTAGAAGCGGCAAAGCCCATACGATAAACAACATTATCTAATCTTCTTTCAAGTAATTCAACAAGGTTAGAACCTGTCACGCCTACTTTTTTATCAGCAGCTGCAAAATAGTTTCTAAACTGTCTTTCAAGTACACCATAAATACGGCGTGCTTTTTGTTTTTCGCGTAAATGTATTGCGTAATCAGTTACTTTTTTTCTCGATGTCGGTCCATGTTGACCGGGCGCAAATTTTCTTTTTTCAAAAGCACATTTTGATGAAACACAACGAGTGCCTTTTAGAAAAAGTTTAGTTCCTTCACGACGACATAATTTACATTTTGGTCCTGTATATCTAGCCATTATTATAAGCCTCCATTAGATTCTTCTCTGTTTAGGTGGGCGACATCCATTATGAGGGATTGGTGTTGCATCACGAATCATTGTCACCTGTAAACCTGCTGCATTTATTGCGCGAATTGCGGATTCTCTACCACCACCCGGGCCTTTAATAACAACACGAACTTTTTTAAGCCCCATGTCAAGAGCAGTTTTAGCTACCTCTTCCGCAGCAATCTGAGCAGCGTAAGGTGTGCTTTTACGAGAACCTTTATTTCCAATCTTTCCACCTGATGACCAGGTTAATACATTTCCGGCAAGATCTGTTAATGATATAATAGTATTATTAAAACTTGAATGTACAGTTGCAATACCTTCATCAATGGAAAGTCTAACTTTTTTCTTTCGTGTTTTTGTTGCTTTAGCTTTAGCCATTATGACCTCCCTTGATTATTTCTTTGCTTTCTTAATAGCACCCGGTCGTGGACCTTTACGAGTTCTAGCATTAGTATGAGTTCTTTGACCTCTTACCGGTAAACCTCTTTTATGTCTTAAACCGCGATAACAACCTATTTCCATAAGCCTTTTAATGTTCATAGATACCTGAGTCCTGAGTGCACCTTCAACAATATATTCATTCTGAATAATATCTCGTAGCAATTTTTCTTGATCCTGATTTAGGTCTTTAATACGAATATCTTCACTAATATTCGCTTTTGACAATATTTTTTGAGATGTTGTTAAACCAATTCCAAAAATATAGGTTAATCCAATAACCACTCTTTTATTTTTGGGTAATTCAATTCCTGCTATATGTGCCAAGTGACATCCTCCTTTTTAAATCAGCCCTGTCTTTGTTTATGTTTAGGATTAGACGGGCATATGACGCGGACTATGCCGTTACGCCTGATAATTCTGCAATCTTTACAGATTGTTTTTACTGATGATCTTACTTTCATGTTAATCTCCTAATAAAATATGTTAAAACAAATATCTTGATATTGATAACATAAAATCTTATTATTTATAACGATAAGTTATTCTGCCGCGGTTTAAGTCATACGGGGACAACTCAATCTTTACCTTATCGCCCGGCAAAATTCTGATAAAATTCATTCTCATTTTGCCTGAACTATGAGCTAAGATTTCATGGCCGTTTTCCAGCTGAACACGGAATGTTGTGTTCGGTAAAGCCTCTTTAACGACTCCTTCAACCTCAATAACACCTGCTTTTGACATATTTACCTTTCTTTAAATAAGAGTTAATATTTCCGGATTTGTTTCTGTAACGAGAATGGTATGCTCAAAATGTGCTGAATTTTTACCATCATTAGTAAAATATTCCCACTCTCTTGACATCACTTTTGAAGTACCGACATTAACCATAGGCTCAATCGCTAAAGTCATGTTTTTTCTTATCATATGACCTTTTGATTTTTCACCAAGATTAGGTATCACCGGCTCTTCATGTAATGCTTTGCCAACTCCGTGTCCGGTCAATTGGTCAGCTACATAATAGCCATTCTCCACTATATATTCACCTATAGCATTTGAGATATCTCCAATGCTGTTGCCAATTTTTGCGAAGTAGATTCCTTTGTCAAGTGCTTCTTTTGTTATTTTTAATAAATTTTTATTTTCTTCGGAAATATTACCTACTCCACAGGTAACAGCCGCATCTCCGAAGTAACCGTCAAGCTCTACGCCGACATCAATACTTATGATATCTCCTTCATTCAAAACGGTTTGAGAGGAGGGAATACCATGTACTATGCAATTATTTACAGATGTACATAAACCACCGGGAAAAGCGGGAAGACCCGAAACTTTATAGTCTTTGAATGCGGGTCTT
>CAZJNG010000114.1:0-295 GCA_964547265.1 uncultured Candidatus Cloacimonadota bacterium
AATCCGTGTTGAAAAAAACCGGACTTGACTTGCAACGAACAATTTTTTGGCAATATAAAATTTTTGCTCACCCTCATCTGACGACTTGTAAGGGCATACAATTACTAAAGGATTTCATAATCTTTTAAAATGTTAAAAATAATGAAATTACAATTGATGAGTTATGTACAAAAAAGATTGGCGAGATGAACTGTTTCGGTTCTAACTACAAAGATTTGTTTGACATTTTCAGGACAAGCTCTGAAGAGGATGTCTCAAAATGTAGAATTGTTCAACAAGCACCCTTGCTTGTTGT
>CAZJNG010000114.1:395-7416 GCA_964547265.1 uncultured Candidatus Cloacimonadota bacterium
CTTTTAACTTGTTGAATGTAAGTTACTTATGCTTTTAAGTGCAAACAGGGGTGTTAGCACAACACTAATTATGATGATGTCTCAAAATGTAGAATTGTTCAACAAGCACCCTTGCTTGTTGTCTTTTAACTTGTTGAATGTAAGTTACTTATGCTTTTAAGTGCAAACAGGGGTGTTTGCACAACATTAATTATAGGACAAGCTCTGAACGATTTGTCCGGTCTGTTATTGTTTCACCTAGTTTATAATCATGGTCAAGAAGAACTTTTCCGATTTCAAATCGTATGGATTTTTTGAGAATTTGGCCTATTCTCTATATAATCGTTCTGAAAATATTTTTTATAATTCGAATTATTTTTATATTTTGATTGACAAGTAGTTGTATTATTTATAAGTTTGTTTTAAGGAGAGTAAAAATGCAAAAAGAAAAGATGAAAATAAAGAATTCAAGTTCTGAATCTATTAAAAAGCTTTTAAACAATATCAATCTTGATAATAAAGAACCGGAATTAACTGACATACTAAAAGAGATAGAAGATATTGAAAAAACAAGCATAGAAAACAATAAAAAGGAGAGGTAAAACCTCTCCAATAAATAACTTATAATTTTTTATGACATAACCACCAGTCCAGACATTCAAATTCGCCTTTTTTAGCTCTTTCGAAGCGTTCTTTAGCCGATTTTACATCTTTTGCAGGTGGTACAATTACATGATCTCCGAATAATTCTCCCTGAGGCCATTGAGCAGGCATTGCTACTCCGTTTTTATCTGAAATCTGCATTGCATTTACAGCTCTTAAGATTTCGTCCATATTTCTGCCTAGTTCTTGTGGGTAGTAAAAAATGATTCTTATTTTGCCTTTTGCATCAACAACAAAGACGGCACGAACAGTATTAGTTCCTTTTCCTGGATGAACAAGTCCTAATTTTGAGGCAACAGCTCCCGTATCTGCAATTATAGGAAACTGAATTTCAACTTTGAGATTTTCTTTAATCCATTCTTCCCATTTTATATGAGAAAAAACCTGATCAACACTCATTCCAATCAACTCACAATTAATTTCTTTAAACTTTTCATATCTTGTTTGAAAAGCTACAAATTCAGTAGTACAAACGGGAGTAAAATCAGCAGGATGACTGAACAAGACAAACCATTTACCGGAATAATCAGCCGGTAAATTTTTCTCTCCGTGAGTTGTCTGAACAATCATTTGAGGGAAATCGTCACCTAGTAAAGGCATACTAATACTTTCTTTTGTGTTTTCCATTAATCCTCCAATAATTTTTATTTATATTCAATAATATAGAAGATTTATTAGCGAAAGCAAGTTTTTTATAGCTAGTTAAAAATGCATATTAAAAAATCTAAATAAAAATAGATAAATATTTGTAAAAATCTCTTTACAAGAATAAGAGTAAAAATATTTATGGGAAAAAACTATTTAAGGATGAATCATGAGTGAATTATTAGTTGGCATTACGGCACTAAATCTTAAAATTTTAATTATGATGTTTTTTGGCGGTTTACTAATATATTTAGCGATTAAAAAGGATTATGAACCTGCTTTGTTATTGCCGATAGGATTTGGCACTATACTGGCAAATATCCCCTTTTCTGAAGCAGTTGCAGAACATGGACCGTTGACATTACTTTTTAAAGCAGGCATATTAACTGAATTGTTTCCCTTATTGATTTTTATTGCAATAGGAGCAATGATTGATTTCTCTGTTTTATTAAAAAATCCTTTTATGTTATTATTTGGAGCTGCTGCTCAATTTGGTATTTTCTTTGCAATGTTACTTGCAGCTTTACTTGGTTTTAGTTTGAAGGAATCAGCGGCAATCGGAATTATTGGTGCTGCTGATGGACCGACTTCTATCTATGTAGCTACCAGATTTGCAAAAGACTTACTCGGTCCTATCTCTGTTGCTGCATATTCATATATGGCACTTGTTCCTATCATTCAACCTCCTGTGATTAGATTACTGACCACTTCTGAGGAGAGAAAAATCAGAATGGATTCGTTTAATGCCAAAGTTCCAAAGACTGTAAAAATATTATTTCCAATAATAATCACAGTAGTAGCAGGAATAATCGCCCCGACTTCAGCTGCTTTAGTAGGTTTTTTAATGTTTGGAAATCTAATAAGAGAAAGTGGTGTATTGGATAAGCTTTCAAAATGTGCTCAAAATGAATTATCAAGTTTAGTAACTATCTTATTAGGTATAACCATTGCATCAACCATGGTAGCAGATAAATTTTTAAAAATAGAAACACTTTTTATACTTGGATTAGGATTAATTGCCTTTATTTTTGACACTGCGGGAGGTGTTTTATTTGCTAAATTTTTAAATTTATTTTTAAAGAAAAAAGTCAATCCTATGATAGGTGCAGCAGGAATTTCTGCATTTCCTATGTCAGCACGAGTCATACAAAAAATGGGACAACAAGAAGATAAACAAAACTTTCTCTTAATGCCTGCAACAAGTGCAAATGTGGCCGGACAAATTGGTTCTGTTATAGCAGGCGGTTTAATATTAGCTTTACTGGCGTAACTAAGGAGGGTTAAATGAATTCAATCAACACACCGTTTTCACAAGAAGCAATAAGTGTCTTTTATGAGTCTTTATCTATTATGTTAAAAGGTATGTTTGGAGTATTTTTATTCATGTTGGTTTTTTATTTACTGGTTAAAGTTCTAGAGTATTTTTTTAAAGATGAGGTCTCAGATTAATTAATTTGTATTTTTATATTGACTTTATTAATAATAAAAAATATATAGTTTAGTATGAAAGGAGTATATAATGAAAGTTATTGAAGGAAATTATAAAGTAGAAAACAGTAAATTTGCAATAATAGCAAGTAGGTTTAATGAATTTATTAACAGAAAATTAATCGATGGTGCCATTGATTGCTTAGTCAGACATGGAGCTTCTGAAGATGACATTGATTTGATTTGGGTTCCGGGGGCTTTTGAAATACCTTTGGCTGCTCAAAAACTTTCCATCACTCCCAAATATCAGGCAATTATTTGTCTTGGAGCAGTTATCAGGGGCGCTACACCGCATTTTGATTTTGTTTCTGCTGAAGTTAGTAAAGGAATCGCAAGCGTGAGTTTATCAAGCTCTAAACCTATAATATTTGGAGTTTTAACAACTGATTCAATAGAACAGGCAATTGAAAGAGCAGGAACAAAAGCAGGTAACAAAGGATGGGATGCCGCACTATCAGCCATAGAAATGGTTAGCTTGTTTAAAGCGTTGGAGTCATAGAGAATGGGAATTAAAAGAAAATCAAGAGAATTGATAATTCAAACCCTATATTCATTATTATATGTAGAAGTTGATGATTATCTTCAAAATCTTGATTTATTAAATAAATTCAAAGAGGTATTAGACTATATATGCGATGAAAATGATATTGATATTGAAAGCAATATTTATAATCATGCAAGTTTCAGTCTAAAAAAAATAATACCTCTGTATGATGAGCTGCAAAGTACAGTTTCAAAATACTTGGGAACCAGAAGTACTGATTCACTCGGACAAATAGATTTGATTATCCTTAAATTGGCAATCTATGAAATGGTTTATGAGAAAACACCTCCGGCAGTCATGATTAATGAATCTATAGAACTATCAAAAAAGTTTTGTTCTGAGAAATCTCCTGCCTTAATCAATGCAGTTTTAGATAATTTTAAAGAAAAAGAAATAATACATTCAAGCAAAAAAGAAAGTGATAATAATGAATAAATCTATTGAGTGTTCTATTGGTGTAATGGCTTATAATGAAGGGGAAAATATCTCCCATCTACTTTCAGCTTTATTATCTCAAAACACAAAGATTGATGATAACAAGAACATTATCATTAAAGAAATTATTGTTGTTTCTTCCGGTTCAACGGATGATACAGATAAAATCGTGGGAGAGTTTGCAGTCAAATATGATTCTGTTAAATTAATAAAAGAACCCAATAGAAATGGGAAATCAGCAGCAATTAATCTATTTATTAAGCATGCAATTTCAGATATCCTGATTGTTGAGTCCGGAGATACTATTCCCCATTCTGAATGTGTAAAAAACCTTATACAACCATTTTATAATTTTTCTATATCAGATTATACTGACATAGGTATGACCGGTGGACAACCAATACCTATTAATGACAAAGATGATTTTATCTGCTATACTGTTAAATTACTTTGGAAATTTCATCATCAAATGGCTCTTTTTTCTCCTAAACTTGGAGAAATGATTGCATTTAGAAAAATATTTGAGAAAATTCCTGAACAATCAGCTGTAGATGAAGCAAGCATTGAAGCAATTATAAAAGAAAATAAGCTTAAATGTAAATATATACCTAGTGCAATTATTTATAATAAAGGACCGGAAACTTTAAAAGACTTCATCAAGCAAAGAAAAAGAATCGCTATCGGACATTTATGGTTAAAACGAAAGCATAAATATAGTGTCTCTTCAAACAATATATTCATCCTAATTAATCTCTTTCTTTTTGAAGCTATTAAACATCCTAAGGACATCTTTAAACTTATCATGGTTGCAAAACTTGAATGCTTTTGCAGGCTTCTTGGTTACTTTGATTATTACATAAAAAAATCAAATCCTTTCATCTGGGATACCATAAACAGTGCAAAGAAATTAATGGATTAATATATGATTAGTATTCTTTCAAAACTCTTAGTATATAAAGCTTTTTATTATCTGGGATTTCCTAAAATTTTACCTATAAATTATACAATCTCAGTTACTTATACTTGTAATTCTAGATGTAAGACTTGTAATATATACAACAGAAAAGGTAAAGAATTAAACTATGAAGAATATAAAAAAACTTTTAAAAGTATCGGTAATAGCCCATATTGGGTAACTTTCAGCGGAGGAGAACCTTTTTTAAAAAAAAGATTTTCACAAATAGTAACATTGTTTTATGATTACTGTAAGCCAAAGATTATAAACATTCCTACAAATGGAATACTGACAAAAAAAATTGTTGATGAGGTTAAAACCATCTGTGAACACTGTAAAAAAGCACAAATAATCATTAACCTATCAATCGATGGTATAGAAGAACAACATAATCAGATAAGAAATATTCCGGATAACTATAATAAAGTATTGCAAACATATAAATCCCTTAAAAAATTGCCTTTTAAAAATCTATCTATTGGCATTCATACAGTAATATCCAAATTTAATGTTGATACTTTTTCTTCTATCGCCAATACACTAATCAGCCTAAACCCTGATCAATACATAACTGAAATTGCAGAAGAAAGAAATGAGTTGATTACTATGAATTCAGATATTACACCCGAACCTGTAAAATATAAATCAGCAGTAGATTTCTTGATTCATAGAATTAAACATTCAAAAATAAATAAGAAAATGCATCGGATTACCCAGTCCTTCAGAATTGAATACTATAATTTAGTTAAACAAATCCTCAGAGATAAAAAGCAAATTATCCCTTGTTATGCAGGCATAACTTCTGTACAGATATCACCTGATGGAGAAATATGGTCTTGTTGTATTAAAGCTAAACCATTAGGAAGCTTGAAGAAAAATAATTACAATTTCACACAGATTTGGCAGAATGAAGCATTCAAAAATGAAAGATTATCAATTAAAAATAAAGAATGCTATTGCCCTTTAGCAAATGCCGCTTATACAAACATGCTATTGGATTTCAAAGTATTATCAAGAGTTTTCTATAGAAGTTTTATCAAATGGTGGTTTTAAAATGAAGAAAAAACATTACCTTCCTTTTTCTATTATTATTTTCTTTATAATAATTTCTGCATATTATGTTTTTTTTAGAGATAATGAAATTGAAATCAATCTGGATAAAAGTAAATACATCATTACTGAACGCATTAGAAATATTGAACTTGATAAAATTCCGATAAAACTACAACTAGACTTTGAAAAATTGTTAAAAGATTTCAAAGCAGTTCAATTAAGAAAAGAATGGACAACAGAATTAAATTTTGACATCACTTTAACTCCAACTTTTGACCTAAATAATCTTTATTTGATTAGTTATGACAAGATTGCTGTTTATGATAAATATACAATGCAAATCTTATGGAAAAAACAGTTGCAAGCAAATATCTTAAGCATTAAGCTTATTGATGGAAATAATATCCTGTTAATTGATGATAAAAATTACATTTACACTCTTAATAGGCTCTCCGGAGATATTGTGTGGTCGCATTTCTTCAATGATTTATTTATTGAATCTAAATCTCCGGGAAACTTTCCTTTTCAGATTACTTATAATGAGGATAAACGGTTTTTATCAAGCATATTAATTGCTTCAAATGGTAACATGTTATTAATTCTTGATAATTTAACCGGTGAAGAAATTTTTTCTTTGGAATTAGAACATTTTATTTACTACATTTCAGATTATGATCATATCGATAACTCACTTTATGTTGTATATAATGATAAAATTTCAAAAATAATACTTGAGAAAAAGTAATTACTGTCGATTATGTAGTATTATGAAACTTGTAATATTATTTTTAATCTTAATACTAGCTATTGACGGTATTTTTAGAGAAGGCATTCTAGTGTCTGAATTTTTTTCTCAAGATTTTAATATGCCAATTGTTATTAAAATTATTTTTGCTCTAATTGCATTTGTTACCACGATTCTTTTACTACATTCCATAATTTATGAATATCAGTTACTGCCTAGACCAAAACATAAAAAAACTAGCTTTGAATTAGAAAAAGAACACGAAGATGAATTACAAAAAAAAGAATTAAAAAAAATTACTAACTTTAATAAAAATAAAAAACTACAAGATCAGAAAACTAAAAGCATTCCACCTGAACCTATCAAAAAGAAATCAAAACTCAGCTAAAACTATACTTGTTTTCTTAATTATTAACATAAAATTATTATTTTTTAAAATGCGGAAACAAGCTAAACTAAGAATTTTTTTTTTTACCTGAATACTATTAAGTTATCATCATAACCCAAAATAAAG
>CAZJNG010000115.1:0-7345 GCA_964547265.1 uncultured Candidatus Cloacimonadota bacterium
TATGCCTTTTTTTTTAAAATAGACTCTGTCAGATGACATTTTAACGGTCAAAGTTTTTCAAGTAGTGCATGACTATGGCACAAGTAGTATATTCAGGTTCAAGCATACCGCTTTCTGTCATAGTAATACCTAAGTCATTAGCTTTTAATAAATCTAAGACTTTATTTTGTTCAAAGATATCGGGTAATGCCTCATAACCAAAGCTTAACCTTGCTCCCTTATAATTATGTTTAAAGTCATCTTCAGGGCTAAGAGTTTTATCAATATTTAGTTCTTTTCTGATTATAGAATGAACTTTGGCAGCGAGTGCTTCAGTCATTGCTGAACAAAATCCGTGCCAGTAAAAATAATTTTGATATTCGTCATTTTCTTTAAGTTCTTTAGCTTTTAGGACTGCATTTTTACCTAGAGTAACTATTTGAAAGGCAACAATATCTTTATCACCAGTGTCTATATGTTTTAATGAATGATTTATAGGTTCTCCATTTAAATCACCGGTAAAAATCACCTTTGAGATATTATTAGTTTTACTGGGCAAGCTACATCCTGAACAAGCACTGCAATCATCGCAATGCGTATTATATATAATAATAGAATCATCACGAGAATTTGCTTGATAATAACCATAACAATATGAGGCATCAAAATATTCATCAGCCCATTGCCACATTAAAGCCAGTGTTTTGTTAATATCTTTGCTTAAGCTTTCATTTTCCTTAATATCTTTAGGAGAAAATTGCCACAAACTATGATAAAGAAATTTAGGATTGAGCCATTCTTTAAAATTGTTGAGAGGATATTTTTTCACAGGGTGATTGCCTTTAAAAGGTAAAACCGGCGTAGGAGTACTCCTGAAAATCTTGTTTGAAGCAGAGGAATGTTCACTTGTCTTTTGAACATTTACTTCATCTGTTTGCAAAGTATTGCTGAAGAGAACAAATTCATTTAAAGACTGCATAAATTTCAAGCCGGAAAAGGCATCTTTCCCAAAGATAACCTTACCTTTATAAACAGGTTGAAGTTGTTTAGTTATAAAATCCTGATTAAGGGCTGCCCCTCCACAAATAACAGGAATATCAATGTCTTTACTGTTGAGATATTCCAGCGTTTCCTTCATGTAAGCAGTTGATTTTATAAGCAAAGCACTCATCCCAAGACAGTCCGGTTTATTGTCTATAATAGCTTGATATATATTTTGAGGACTTTGTTTAACTCCGATATCAAAAACCTTATAGGCGTTATTTTCAAGTATTATTTGAACAAGGTTTTTGCCAATATCATGCACATCGCCCTGCACTGTAGCTAAGAGCATAGTTTCCTTTTGAGCTGACTCATTTTCACCCATGTATGGTTTGAGATAATCAACAGATTTTTTCATTACTTCAGCTGATTTCAAAACAAAAGGTAATTGAATCTTACCCTGCTCAAACAATTGTCCAACCTCTTGCATAGCAGGAATTAGGATAGTATTGATAATGTCTAAAGCCTGTTCTTTTTTATCTGAAACAGCATTGATTAATTCTTCTATAGTTTCGGGTAAGAGATTAGTACGCCCTTTGATTATTGCCAGGCTTAATCTTTCTTTGGGAGAAAGGTTGATGGAATGCTTCTCATCTTGTTGTTTTACATCGAAATCAAGTTCAGCAAGTTGCATTAACGGGTCTGCTTGCCCATCTTTAAGATTATAAATCAGATTAGTACACAAGGCTTGAATGTCTTCAGGTATCTCATTCATAGGCAATATTTTGGCAGAATCAACAATAGCTGCATTTAATCCATTCTTGACGCATTCTCGGAGAAAGACCGAGTTTAAAAGCTTTCTTATCTTAGGTTTTAAACCGTAAGATACATTACTTACTCCCATAATTGAATTAATATTAGGATAGTTTTCGCTGATGATTTTTATTGCTTTAATAGATTCTGTACCGGCGTCTCTGTATTCATCATCACCTGTTGAAAGCGCAAAGGTTAAACAGTCAAAAAAGAGTAAGTTCTGTGGATAATTATGTTCTTTTGCAAGCTCAATAAGTCTGTCTAAAATTTTAATTTTATGTTCATGAGTTTTTGCCATACCCTCTTCATCTATAGCTAAACAAATTAGAGCCGCATTCATATCTCTACAAAGCTTGAGGTATTTGATGACAGTTGATTCTCCGTTTTCAAAGTTTACTGAGTTGATGATTGGCTTACCTGAGATGTACTGAAGAGCGGTTTCAACAGTATCATAACTGGTTGTGTCAATCATTAGAGGTGCTGTAACTGATTGATTTACTATAGGTAACAAACTAGCCATATCTGCTCTTTCATCTCTGTCAAGTTGTATCAGGCAGATATCAAGGACATGCGCCCCTTCCTCTTCTTGTGAACGACAAACCTCGTTCATCTCTTCCCACTTGTTCTCTTGTAGTAAGGTTTTAAATTTTTTACTGCCATTGACATTAGCTCTTTCCCCGATTATCAAAGGGGCAGGACATACTTTGATCTCCTGAGAAGCAAAGAGCGATGTCAAATAACCATGCCTCTTAACATTGTTAGTTTTTGGTTTAAGATGCTCTACTCTTTTACTTAAAGCTTCTATGTATTCGTAAGTAGTTCCACAGCAGCCACCAACTGCATTTATTCTATATTTTGAGATTAATTTTTCTATTGTTTCAGCAAATCCATCAGGACTTAAATCATAACACATCTCTCCGTCTTTTAAAACAGGAAGTCCGGCATTAGGTAACAACGAAATATAATGAGGACAATACTCGTCAAAAATCTTGATAAAGCTTTCCATATTTTGAGGTCCGGTACCACAGTTTATACCTAAACCATCAATAGGCATATCATTAAAGATGTTTAGAAAAGTAATCACATCCGTTCCAACCAGCATTTGACCATTTTCTTGAAAAGTCGCTTGCAGAAAAACAGGGATATTACAGTTATATTTATCTTTTATATCCAGAACTGCCTTTAAAGAGGCTTTCATCATCAAAGGGTCTTGTCCTGTTTCTATTTGAATTAAATGTACTCCTGCACAGATTAAGGCTTCTGCTTGTATATAGTAGCTTTTATACATATCTGAAAAACTTTTTTGTGAAGCTTCTTTTTTGGGTATTGATAATAATTTTGTACCTGGTCCGATACTACCCGAAACAAAACAAGGCTTATCCTTTGTCGAATGTTTATTGGCTGCATCTAAGGCAATCCTGACTCCCTGAGTATTGATTTGAGTTACTTTATCCTCTAAATCATAATCCTGTAAAAGATAATCTACAGCTCCAAAGGTATTTGTTTCAATTATTTGAGCACCTGCTTTAAGGAAATTTGAATGTATTTGGAAAATTATATCCGGATTTAGTATATTTAAATATTCATAACAGTCTGTATTTAAACTTATTAAGTTTTGCTGTTTGATAAAATTTTGTATTGAAGTACCCATAGCCCCATCAAATATCATAATTTTTTCTTTTAATACTTGTCTAATATCATTCATATTTACCTCCATACGACTATACTCTCAATTATAATAAATAAACCGGATTTGTCAATTAATAATTTCTTTATCTTAATCTTTTTGAGCCAAACTGCTTGCCTGATCATAAGAAACGAAACATGATACGACAAATAAACAACAGACCTCCAAGAGGGAAAAGCATCTTGGAGGTCACTTGAATAAGCCTTTATCTTAAAACTTAAACAACAGGTTTAACAGAGTTTCATAAACATTTCCATAAGAACAACTTACTTAATCTTCAACACTTTTTTAGCAGTATTTCCATGTGAAGTTTTAATATTTAAAAGATAAATACCCGCAGGTTGATTATTTAACTCTACTGTAAAATTCTTTTTTGGTGAATCTAACAAGTTGTATTCTTTGACTAGTTGCCCTTTAATATTAAATACCTGTATATAATTTAAATCTGTTGTATTGTCTTTAGCTGATATTTTTAGGTTATTAACAAAAGGATTTGGATAAGAATCAATTTTTAATTGAGGAACAGAAATGGTAATATCGTTAACTGGAGTTGTATCTTCGAATCTGTATCGAGATTCCGGCACTAAATTATTATTGAAATCGTTAAAAAATCTGTTAACTTCCATCAATCGGTTATTATTATCGTATTCATAAATTTCTTGAGAATTATCAACCCATTCATCCCAGTAAAACTGTTCTTTTATCTCTAAAATATCATTATAATTGTTAAATGTAAATAGTGTTCTACTATCATAAGAAAATTCATCATCACCCATATAATAATATCCATCTATCCTGTCAAGCAAAATACCTGAAAAATTATAAGACATATAATCTAACTCTAATGTTATATTGTTAAAGAAATTTTGAACTTCTTGATAGCTTGAGTTATCATTAGTGTTATAAATAAATACTTTTTTATTACCTGTATAAAAATCAAGAGAATCTGTTGAACCTTCTGTAATCATTTCATAGATTCTGTCATTTTGATAGTATATATGCTCTCTTTCATAAAACCAACTGTCTTCGCCATCAAATTCTCTTGTAGCAATCATAACAATCTTATTATTTTCGTAATAAAAAATATTTTCATCTTCAATTTCGATTTCATAGTCATCTCCATTAAAACCAACAATATCTCCAGTTATTGTTGAAGCAATTTTTCCATTGTCATAAGTACATTTAGTAGCCATTATAGGAAACCATACAACGCTTTCGGGATCTTGTTCATTTGGATATGTAGCAAATTGAAAGACACTGTAAATGACTAATCCCTCCTCATATATCCAAGAATTTCTTATCCATGGATATGAAATAGTTGTTTCTTCATTAGATATTTTAATACACAATGTTTGATGTTCTAACAGATTTGACTCAGGATTATACTCTGTGATTATTTTTCCAAACTCTACCCATTCCTCCTGATAAGGATTATATGTGTCATAGTGGGCAATAACAGTAGCTGAGTTTCTAGTTTGATTGTGAAGTTTTAAAAGTTTTGACATATTACTTCTAAATTTCTGCATTTCTTTTCTTTGTTGCATAAATTCGTTGTTGGCAAACAATAGGTTAATGCTCACTAAAAACATCATTAACATAACTATAGTTAAATTCTTTTTCATTTAACTCCTCCTAATATGAATTTTGCTCATAATTTCTTGAAAGTGATTTTTCGTCAAGAAAATATTTTTCTTGCTTTTATTACAATACTAATATAAATTATATATAAAAATTTAAAAGGATAATAAAAAGTGGAATATTTAACAGAGCATAATATTTTGATATTTTTAGTACAGTTTGGTTTGATTTTGGCATTATCAAAATTAATCGGTAGCTTATTTTTAAAAATTAACCAACCAACAATTACAGGAGATTTAATTATTGGATTAGTCTTAGGTCCTACCATATTAGGAAGACTTTTTCCTGTCGTTTTCAATACAGTCTTCCCTGTAAACACTGTACAATTGACAATGTTAGACACTATCGCTTGGACAGGAATACTATTCTTAATGCTTCAAGCCGGTATGGAAATAAATTTTGAAAGCGTCTGGAAGCAAAAAAGTCAAGCCTTAGTAATTTCTTTATCAGATATATTCTTACCAATGATTATAGCCTTTTTCCCGGTATTTTTCTTACCTGAAAGATATCTTCTACCCGGTACAGACAGAATCTTATTCAGTCTATTCATTGCATCCATTATGACAATCAGTGCCTTACCGGTGGCAATTAGAGTCTTACAAGATTTAAAGATTTTAAAAACTGATTTAGGCGTATTAATAGTTTCAGCACTAACTATTAATGACATTATTGGCTGGTTATTTTTTACTGTAATACTGGGAATATACTCTAAAGGACAAACTGATTTACTTTTTATACTAAAAATTTTTATCCTGACAGTTATCTTTACTGTTATTTCTTTAAGTTACGGTAAAAAAGTATCAAATAAGATTATTGAAACTATTCATAAAAAAAAATCAAATCCCAGTTCAGCAGTCATAACATACATCTGTCTTCTTGGAATTATCTTGGGTACTCTAACTTTAAAAATCGGAATACATTCATTATTCGGTTTTTTTATTGCAGGTTTGGTAGTAGGTCAGTCAAGCTTGTTAAAAGAAAAAGACAGACAATTTTTTAATGATTTTGTTCACTCCATCTTTGTGCCGATTTTTTTTGTAAATATTGGACTAAAATTAGACTTCATTGCACATTTTGACTTTCTGATTGTTGCTTTAATCAGCTTATTAGGGATTGCAGGAAGGTTTATAGGAGCTTTTGCGGGAAGCCTTGCCATGAAAAAAAACATACAAGATTCAACAGCAATAGGTTTGGCTCATACACCAGGCGGAGAAATGCATATTGTGGTTGGCATTCTAGCTTATGAAAGCGGGCTTATCTCTCAATCAGTTTTTATAGCAATCATTATGGGAGCAATAATTTCATCCATTGTTTTTGGTCCCTTGTTGTCAATCGTCTATAGTTTGACTAAAAAGCATAATATAAAACAATTATTTAAAACTAATCATATATTCATCAATCTTGAATTTAACACAAAAGATGAATGTCTTGATTATTTGTGCAAAAAAGCAGCTTCTCTTACAAATATTGACCACGAATATCTGCTTTCTGAAGTTAAAAACAGGGAATCAATATTAAGTTCAGCCATGGGTCAAAATTTATCTATTCCTCATGCCAGATTAAAAGATATTAATGATGCATTTGTTTTCTTTGGTCAATCTAAAAAAGGTGTCGAATGGGATTCTCCCGATGGTACTCCTATACATAATATTTTTCTTGTATTAACTCCAACCAAAGACACTAGTTTACAACTAAAAATCCTTGCGGCTATCGCTAAAATATTCCAAAATAAAGAAACATGTAAGCAGCTTTCTGTTTTAGATAACAAAAAAGATATTTATAAGCTCTTTAAAAAAGTCCTCTAAATATACATCTGCTTATATTCATAATTATCAATTATTTATGCATTTAAGTCATCTAGAACAATGATTTACTGATTGACAGTTAGTCTCAGTAATTTTTAATGGCAATAAGGTAAAAAAAAATGAATATTAATTATTATAAACTTTGGGTAAAGAACAATAACTTTTCAGGACTTAATTTTAAGTCTTTTGAAAGATTTGAAGATATTTACCTGTTAACATTTAAAGAAAAACAAACATTCTTGTTAATCTGCCTGAGCAGTATTGAAAGCTTTGTATTTTTTAATAACAACACAAAAAACCTGCCCTTTCAAAAACTTAATGATTTAAATAATTTCAACTTTGTACTTAATCATGCAGTTATGTCTGAAATCAATCTTGTTAATAATGATAAAATTCTACAACTAAAATTCATCAAATGGAATATCTATAATCAACAAGAAAT
>CAZJNG010000116.1:0-7330 GCA_964547265.1 uncultured Candidatus Cloacimonadota bacterium
AATGTCTTTTGTTTTTCAGAAGAAGAGTCCTTTATTCAGTTTTTTTGTTTTATTGTTTTTATTAGTAATTAATTTTGTTTTGACTTATTATCTTTTTAGTGTTTTTAATCTTGTTATTAATGTTCTTGCCTTACCAATAACGATAACAATCTTATATGTTATTTGGTTATTGATTAATTTTATTAATGAGAATAAAGAAAAGAAAATCATAAAAAAGACTTTTCAGCATTATATGGCACCGGCTTTAGTGAAAGAATTACTTAAATCTCCTGAAAAATTGAGATATGGGGGAGAGCAGAAAGAGTTAACAGTATTATTTTCTGATATTAGAGCGTTTACAACCTATACAGAATCTCATGAGGTTCATGATACGGTTTCTATGTTAAAAGAGTATCTGACCGAAATGGTAAATACAATCATTGATAATCAAGGAATTCTTGATAAATTTGTCGGAGATGAAGTTATGGCACTGTTTAATGTTCCTGTGAATATTGATAATCATCCGTTAAAAGCGTGTATATGTGCAATGCAAATGATTGAAAAGTTAAGACTATTGCAGGCTAAGTGGAAGTCAGAAGGAAAAGAGATTATCAATATTGGGATTGGAATCAATTCAGGTCAAGCAGTGGTTGGAAATTTAGGCTCAGAACAGATTTTTGATTATACGGCAATCGGTGATACAATAAATTTGGGTGCAAGGTTGGAAGCTTTAAATAAAAATTATCAAACTAAAAATAATATCATTATTAGTGAGTTCACTCTTGAATTTGTAAAAGATTATATTGATTATGAATATCTTGATCAGGTTGTAGTGAAGGGTAAATCTATTCCTGTTAAGATATATCAGCTAATTGGTTTAAAGGATAATTATAAATTATTGTAGGAGATTAAATGAGTATTGTGTTTATAAGAATTAGTGAGTTAAAATCAAACTCTTATAAAAAAGCTTATAACTATAGTTATTCGAACAAAGGGACAAAAACTCTCAAAAAAATTATTGGTGTAAATCCTTTAAATAAAGAGTGGATTGAAGAAGCTATATATAAATTTAGATTAGCAAATCAGAATCAAGGGGTTGCAAAAATAAAATATCAGATTTCTAGTTTGGAATTATTATATTTCTGTGATTGGGTTTTGAGAAATTATAATTATTCTGATAATGAAATTTATCAATTAATTGATAAGGTCGAAACTTCATATATTAATAGTTGCTTAAGTTTTATTGAAAGTCATGTACATGATTCTCATTTAATATTTAAAAGTTATTCTTCATTGGTCGTAGCAGTTAGTGTATTGAATGAATTTAATAGTGTTATGGCACAGAAGTATCAACAGATGCTTTCGAGATATCAATCAGTATATTATGCTTATGAAAAAATAAATGAAATTTATGAGGTTAGCAATAATGAGTTTACTGTAAATAATGCTTCACAGCTTTTTAAAATTTTTACTTTGAATAGCACCGGTTTTAAAATGTATCCGGAACTAAAAGAGCAGATTAGTGAGCTAATTAGTTATAAGGTTGAGAGTTTGTATTTAGATGCCGTTAATAACTTGAATAAGCTTTATAACAGAAAAGAAAATACTGCTTTAAAATTTTCTCGTACTAGTCATCTTCAGATTATTTTAAAAAATGATATCGCTTTAAGTGAGGTTACCGAGGTATATAGTAATTTTTATAAAGTTTATAAGGCATTGGAAAATGTTTTAAATACTAATAAATATGATGACTTTATAGATGAATATTTGCAGTTAAAACAGGTGGATGAAGTTTTGTCTGTTGATTATCAAGAATGGTTGAATCTTTATAAGTATTATTCTTTACCCAGAAAACAGATTGATAATAAAAAAATTCTAAATGCTTTAAAAAGTATTAACTTACATCGTGATTTATTTCAACAGCCTTTTAAAGAAATAAAACAACTTGATCCTTCGCCGAATACAATATTAAAATTTTTAGAGCAATTGATTGATAATCAAGAAAATGATTCAATAATTTCTTATTACAAGATTGAAAATGATTTGCTAAATGCTAAAGATACTCCTGAAAAGATTGATGAGATTATAAAATTTATAAGTTTTTTAAATATTAAAATTTTTGATTATAATAAAACAAGTCTTGATTCAGACTCTAAGTTACTATTAGAGTTGCAGGAAATGAGGAGTAGCTTTTTGGAAATACTTGATTCAAGTATTGAAAACCAAATTTCAAAATTCTTATATGAAACTACCAATATAAGAAAGATTAAAGATTTCTTTGACACTTTACTTGATAAATTGAATATTCTTAATGATTTATCGCGTATTTCAGATTTAAGAGTAAAAAAGAAACAGATTCTTAAGGTTTTGAATGTAATTCCTGAACTTTTTGAGGGGTTGAAGAATGACATAGAATATTATAATAAATTACCTGAAACGACAGCTAAAGATGGGTTAAAAGATAAAATATTCAAAAATTATGATGAGATTAATAAATTAATACCCATAATGATTCTGTATAAATTTGGAAATGTTGAAGAGTATATTGGTAAATTGAATGATTTTGAAAATATAATCTCTAGTTTTTCAAAAAAAAATAAAGAAACTACAGAATACAACCCTCAATATTCACGATTGATTATATTGGATAGGTTTTCATTGAAGAATATTATAGTATTTGTGCATAATTCTATTAGTATTGGTCGTAACGAGAGTCAAAATGATATTTTACTAAATTCTGAGTGGGTATCAGGAACGCACGGAGTAATAGATTTTAAATTAAAAGAGATTATTGATCTTGAAAGTACTAACGGTACATATATTAATCAAGAGCATATACAGATTGATAAAATAAATTTACAAGAAGTGTCAACTTTTAATATTGCTGAAGCATTTGAATTTAGTATTGTTAGGCATAAAGGTTTTTTTGTTTTTAAGATAATTAAAGTATTTGATTCTGATTTAGTAAAAAATAACCTTGAATATGTTCAAAGTTTGTTTAATACCGAATTTGTATGGGTTGAGGATGAATGTGAGTTTATTATTGATGCTTATAGTGGTACAATAAAGGATATTTATGAAGGATGTAAGATAAACGAAACTGATATGATAGTTAAGAAACTAGTTAAAAATGAACAAAATCAATTTAAAATTTCTGATAGTAAAAATACAGTAGTATATGATAAGTTATCAACTGATAATGAAGTTATTTCAGACCGTTTTTCTGTTTATTTTTCTTAGTTTCAGCTTATTGAATGCAAAAGAGAGTGGGATTCAGGTTATTGTTTTGCATGCTCAGAAAGAAATTGCATTAAGTAATTCAAAATTGGAGTTTAGAAAGCAAATTTTGCTAAAGTTATTAGACATGTATAAGCAAAACATGAGTATTTATTATTATCTTTGGAAAGACTCAAATCAAAACATTAATGCTGATTTGGTGAACAGTATTATAATTTCATCTGATAGCTATATAAATTTCAAGGCTGAAAATAATCAATATGAGTCAATCTTTAGGATTAGTGAAAAACTATTTAACGATTTGTTAGTCGTTAATAATAATAAAAAAATAGCTATTGTTGATGAGTTAATTACCCGATATAAAGATGAAAATAATGTTTCGTTACTATTTGAAGCTTTGGATAATCTGCTATTAATACCAATGATTAATAAAAATTATCCTGATTTCAATATTATTGAGGTAATTGAAAAAATCAATATTTTTGTGACTGATATTAAAGTTTTTTATCCTGATAAATTGCTATTGTATAAGACCATTTCCGAGAATAATAAGAATTTTGAACTTTCTTTTATGTATCAGGATAAACCATTACCAAACTTACCGATAAAACTAATTGATGATTTAGGTAACTCTAGAGATTTTATTTCTGATAGTAAGGGTAAAGTGGTAATCAAACAAAATGTAATTAATGATAATATAAGTAAATTACAGTTTGAGATAGATTTTTTAAAATATTTGAACTACAACAATTATCAGCATTCATTGTTTATGAAACATTATTTAGGAATAATTCAAAAGTCAATATTTTTTACAATTGATGTGTTACAATTACTGGATACAAGTTTTGTTATTAATTCTGGTTCATTAGAAGAAGCGACTGGAATATTAAGCCAAAAGTATATAGAATTAGGCTGGATTAATAATAAGCAAAGCTTTAATCTAGTAATTAATGTTGAGCGAGTTGCTATTGAAAAAAAACAATTATCAATAGGTGTTTATTACTTAAAAGAATATATAAAAATAAGTTACCTTGATAATGAAAAAAAGATTTTGAAGGTCTCTAACTTGCAACCTGTTGAATCAATAGATAGTTTTTCTTTTAATAACTGTGAAAAGGATAATCTTAGAAAAATGATTAAGCAGCTAAGAAGTTATTCTCCGTAAATGTTAAGATAAATTTTTTATTATTAAATAAAACTTTTATTGTAAAGTGAGTAATAATATGATTTTTTATTTATTAAGTCTTTATGCGTTCCTATTTCAGTTATTTCTCCTTTTTGCATTACATAAATTAAGTCAGCATTCTGTACTGTAGATAGTCTATGTGCGATTATCAAAGTTGTTCGATCTTTGCTTAACTCTAACATTGATTGATGTATGAGTGCTTCAGATTCATTATCTAGTGACGAAGTAGCTTCATCAAAGATTAAAATAGGAGGGTTTTTTAAGAAAACTCTTGCTATTGCAATTCTTTGTTTTTGGCCTCCTGAAAGTTTTACACCTCTTTCACCGACTAAAGTATCAAGTTTGTCAGGTAAACTTAGAATAAAATTATATATATTTGCTTTTATTGCAGCATCAATAACCTCTTCTTCAGAAGCATAAGGATTACCATAAAGAATGTTGTTTCTAATGGTTGTGTCAAATAAAAATACATTTTGTTGTACAATTCCGATGTTTTTTCTTAGAAAACTTTGTTTTAAATCAAGAATATTATTATTATCAACATTAATTGAACCTTTTAAACACTCATAAAAACGAGGTATTAAAGAGATTAGTGTTGATTTGCCTGCACCTGATTCGCCAACCAGAGCAATTTTTTTACCGGCACTAATTTCCATAGAAACATTATTTAATACTATTGTATCATGTCCCGGATATTTAAATGAAATGTTTTTTATTGATATATTCCCTTTGCAGATAGCAGGATTAAGTGCATTTCTTTTATCTTCAATTTCAGGTTCTATGTCCATAATTTCAACAAATCTTTCAAACGAAGCTGCTCCTTGTTGGAACTGCTCCATAAAATTTACTAATCTTTGGATAGGGTCAAGAACATAGGTTATGAACATAATAAATGCCAATAGGTCTGCTAAGCCGATTTCTCCTTTTGAGAGTAGCCATGCTCCGCCGGCAATTACCCAGATATAATAAAAGTCCTGAAAAAAACCCATTCCTGAGTGAAATGTTGCCATGAGTCCATACATATATTCTTTGGTTAGTTTAAAGTGAGTATTAACATTGTTAAACTTTTCTATTTCAAGATACTCATTGGCGAAAGATTTAACTTCTCGAATTCCTTGTACAGAATTTTCAACATTACTGTTAATTTCTGCTATGCTTTTCCTCATACTTCTAAACCCTTGTCTCATTCTTCCACCAAAGATAATACCCCAAAATAATAATATAGGCATTGGTAAAAAGGTGATTACTGCAAGAGTTGAATTATAAGTAAACATAACTGAAAATGCACCAATAATCATTACTAGAGCAATTAAAAAATCTTCCGGTGCGTGGTGAGCCACCTCGGCAATCATATTAAGATCATTAGAAATTCTGGACATTAAATGTCCGGTTTTTGTATTGTCAAAATAACTGAATGATAATTTTTGAATATGCCTAAAAAAATGTTCACGCATGTCAAATTCCATTCTTACACCTAAAATATGACCCCATTTTATTCTGATTTTGGTAAAAATTGTTTTAAAAACAATAATACAAAACATAATTAAAAGTATTATGGTAATAGTACTGTAGTTTTGTTCTGGTATATGAGTTTTTAATAAGTTTCTTGTAAAAGTTGGTATTAAAATAGTCATTCCGGCACTTAGTAGAGCTACTGACATATCTAAAATGAACAGCCATTTATGAGGTATATAATATCTAAGAAATCTTTTTAACATTAGTAATCCTGATTAGAGTTATCGTTATCGTCATCAGGCAATATTCGCTCTGATGAAGGTTTAGGTTGATGTAAATAAATAAAATGGTGTGAACCTGCTTTTACAATGTTTTTTAATTTATCTGCTAAAAACTCAATTGTATCTATGTAATCAATTGTATTTAATCCTGATGCTGCATCACATTCAGCATTTTGAATCATACAAATAATTCTTTTTCTTAAATCAGAATGTTGTTGATTAATCCTTCCTTCTAGTTCGATAATTTTATAAGTATAATCTTGATCTAATTCTTCCATATATTTTAAAGTAAGATCAATCATGTAAATGATTTTTTTATGATTCTCTGCTAAGATTGAAAGAAACTCAGGATAGAATGATTCTTTTTGTGAAAGGATTTGATTGTTAAGTATTTCATTTACCTGTTCAGCATGGTCACCAAGTTTTTCAATGTCATTAACAGTATGCAGTAAGGAGGGAATTTTTTTTGCAATATCTTGAGAGTTTGTTTGTTCGTTGACTGCTACAAGATATAAAGTTATTTCTTTTTGCAGGTGGTCTATTGCATTTTCTAATTTGTGAATTTTTTCTTGTTTTCGATAGTTTTTATTTAGATATGAATCCATAGAAATTTCTAGAGAACGCCTAACTAATTTAAGCATTTCTCTCATTTCTTTTATGGTTTGTTCTACAGCTAAATCAGCTGTTTGGATGAGATGATAGTCTAAATGTCTTGGTTCTCCGCTAGACAGGGTTTCATTGTTGTCTTTCTTGATGATTTTATAAGCTATATCAGCCAATAACTTTGAGAAAGGCAAGAATATTAAGCAATTTATAATATTAAAATAAGTATGAGTATTGGCAATAAACCTGGCAATACTTCCTCCGTTAAAAATATCTCCCGGCGTAAGTATATTTACAAAATGCGTGTAATAGCCAAAATATGTTAAAAGTGTAAATATGATAGTGCCTACAATATTAAACATTGAATGTACTAAAGCTACTCTTCGGGCAGTTTTATTTACACTGATGCTTGCTAACCATGCTGTTATTGTTGTACCGATATTAGCTCCCATTATTACTCCAGTTGCTTGAATTAAATTCATAATTCCTGCATTTACAAAGCTAACAACCATCACCGTTGTAGCACTTGAACTTTGAATAATTGCTGTAACTAAGGCTCCTACTAAAACTCCTATAAATCTATTACTTG
>CAZJNG010000117.1:0-7294 GCA_964547265.1 uncultured Candidatus Cloacimonadota bacterium
AATCCACCCGGTATAATGACAACATCCGGATTTTTCAGTTCATCATCCTTATGCCATACAAATTCACAATTAGCATTGTGTAATTTCGTAATCCAAAAGGCATCATGGTCACAGTTTGACCCGGGAAATGTTACGACATTATAATTAACTTTTCGCATTGACTTCTTCCAGATTAAAATAATAAACTTCTGTGTTAGGGTTAGCAAGCAACTTTTGACAAATATCATGTACTTGAGTTTCAACTAAGTTAATATCAGATTCATTGAATGTCATCTCAAAAAATTTACTTGCACGCGTTTCTTCAACATTTGAAAACCCTAATGTATGCAACGCATTTGTAATAACTTTACCTTGAGGGTCTAATACACTCGGTTTTAATGTAACATAAACTTTTGCCTTTATCATATTTAAAGACCTTTCCTTTTTTTAAAATAATAATGTTTTTCATTGTGTTTTATAATTGAGTTTTTTGTGTAATTATACATTCCATATAGTACATAAAGCCAAATTATAACTAAATATACCCAAACAGTATATTTAATGGCTAAAATTGCTATCAAAGCTACAATTAATGAAATAATGCTAATTTGTTTTTTCTTTTTATAGCTTTTATTCACAGCAATATATGGAACATGTGATATCATGAGAAAGCCTGTTATTGTCATGATTATCATAAGTAATATATGACCGCCAAAATCTTTTAATATAATTTCATTAAACAATATAAAAGAACACACAGCAGCTGCAGCAGCAGGTATTGGTAACCCTAAAAAGTTCTCTTTTTTGTTAGGATTGTGAGTTATGACATTATATCTTGCCAGTCTGTATCCTCCGCAGATAATATAAAAAACAAATACTAAAAAACCAAAGACTCCCAAATATCTTAATCCTACTTGCCAAGCTAAAAAACCGGGTACGACGCCAAACGCTACAAAATCAGCCAAAGAATCCGCTTCAGCTCCAATTTTACTTGTAGCTTTTAGTAGTCTTGCCATTTTGCCGTCTAGACCATCAAGTAATAATGATAAGGTAATTAACCATGCAGCTTGCACAAACGATCCCATTGAAGCAACATTTAATGCTACTAATGCACAAATTAAACTTGAAGCTGTAAATATATTTGGTATGGCGTATGCTATTTTCTTATTCATAAGGTTCCTGTTCTTCTTGTTGAGAATCTTCTAATTTAGCAATAACAGTTTCACCTGCTGAGATACTAGAAGTCTCATCGATTAACACTTTATATTTTGCAGGTATAAATACTTCACAAATGGCAGGACCTACAGCCAAACCAACTAAAATAGATTGAAAATTTATTGTCTCATTAATAAATATCTTTACATAAATACCTTGTACATCCCAACTTATCTGTTGAGTATCCATTTCCAGAGTCTTAGGTATATCAGAATTTGAACAGGTAACAATTTCGCTAGACGAAAAAAAAGATTTCCTGATTGTTAAAATACAACCGTTAGGAATGTGTTTGATTGAAATTAGTTTCCCGTTTATTGGTGCAATTACTTCTGAATTATCATGGGAGGGATAAAATCTTTTATATCTGAATAAAACTAAAATAAATAACCAACAGAGTAAAGCTAATGCGGATAGATATTTGATAAAATCATTAGTAATACCCATAGTGCTGAGAAAAAAACAAATAATAATTACAATAGCAGGATAAAGTAAAATTGTATATTTAGCTTTTTGAGCTTTTAATATCATATCATGTGGATGAAAATAATTCATTTGAGCCTCAATTTAATCCTATTCTTTGAAAGATGTAATCAACATTTTGCAGGTATCTGTCATAAGCAAAAACTTCATCTAAGTCTTTATCTGTTAGATATTTCATTAAAAAAGTATCTTCTTCAATAAGCTGTCTGAACGGCTTCTTTTCCTGCCAACATATCAGTGCGTTTTTTTGAACTTGTGCATAAGCTGCTTCACGAGATGAACCTTTTTCTGCTAGTTTTAAAAGCAAGACCTGAGAAAAAACCAATCCATTTGTTAGTTCTAAATTTCTTTTAATATTATCAGGATACACAGTTAAGTTTTCGATTAGAACTGTCATCTTATCTAACATATAATGAAGTAATATTGTTGAGTCCGGCAGGATAATTCTTTCAACAGAAGAGTGGCTTATGTCTCTTTCATGCCATAATGCGTTATTTTCAACTGCAGCCAGAGCATTAGTTCTGAGTAATCTTGCCAATCCGCTCATTTGTTCAGAAGTGATAGGGTTTTTCTTGTGAGGCATTGCTGAAGAACCTTTTTGTCCTTTAGAAAAGTTTTCTTCTGCTTCAAGTACTTCAGTTCTTTGTAAATGTCTTATCTCAATTGCAACTTTTTCAATAGTAGAACCAATAATTGCTATTGTATTAAGAAATTCAGCATGTCTATCTCTTTGAATAACTTGAGTTGATATATTAACTGGTTTTAGATTAAGATGTTTACAAGCACTTTCTTCAATTTTTGGAGATAGATGTGCGTAATTTCCAACTGCACCGGAAATCTGTCCGACAGAGATTCGTTCTATTGCATTTTTCATTCTGTTGATATTTCTCTGCATTTCATCATACCAAAGTGCAAATTTCAAACCAAATGATGTAGGTTCTGCGTGTATTCCGTGAGAACGACCAATACAAAGAGTATCTTTATACTCTAATGCTCGTTTTTTTAATGCTTCACAGAATTTATTCATACCGGTTAAAAGTAATTCACCAGCTTGCTTGCACTGAAGAGCAGTAGCAGTGTCAAGCACATCAGAGGATGTCATGCCGAAGTGAATCCACCTGGCAGAGTCTCCGACATATTCTGCCACATTTGTTAAAAATGCAATTACATCATGTTTAGTTACTAATTCAATTTCATCAATTTTATCAGCGTTAAAATTGGCTTTTTCTAGTATATTTTTTAAATCATCATCAAGGATTATTTTATATTCATTCATAGCTTTACATGCAGCTATTTCAACATCGAGCCAACATTGATAGCGATTTTGAGATGTCCATATATCTTCCATTTCTTTTTTACTATATCTCGCTATCATCTATTACACTCCTTATAAATTATTTTTAATAAATCTTTATCTCAACGGAATGACAATATTATCAGAATAATCAATTTTGTCAATGCTTATTGTGAGATTTTTAATTAATGGGCTGGATATACTTATTTGACTTAGTTCAAAGTTTTTGTTGTAAATAAATACTATGGCTATTTCAGATTCTGCATTTCTTATTTCTTTCAATTGCATATCAGGATAAAAAAAGAATTCTAAGTTTCTTATCATGGCATAATTTGTATTGATAATTCTTAATTTTTGTTCTTTTAATTCTTCAAATATTGATTCTGATAAGAAATCAAACCATACCTTCATTTTGTCATCAAGATTTTTACTTGTTATTGTTTGACTTCCCGGTAGTTTATATTGAATTATCTCACTATCAGCGTAAAATGCCATAAAGATTCCGCCACCAAGACCGAAAATACCGGTATCTAAGATATCAAATCTAATTTTTTCTTTTGATTTAACGAGTACGCAGGGTCTTGTAATATTGAACGCTCTGTAATGTATTTCACTCATACCTGTAATTCTAAAATTTTGCCATTTTTGTAATTCAATATCAAGTCGTCTGAGTTTTTCATCACTTGACAAAGTGCCGTACCTTACAGAACAGGAAGTAATGAAAAAACTTATTAGTACTAATAAAAGTATAAAAATCTTTTTCAATTTATGAGACATTACTTTTTTTGTTGGTGATTAAAAGTTTCATGATGAAGATGGTTGATATTATTACCATAACTAAACTAAGTATCTGTCCCATTGAAAAATGGTTTAAAAGCATACCTTCATCATACATTGGTAAATCATCTGGAATTCTTATGTACTCGATTAAAAATCTTATCACTCCGTATAAACCGATGAACAGCCAAAAGATTAAACCTTGAACTTTATTTTTTAGCATAAGAAATTGTAATAAAAGTGCCATTAAAAAGCCTTCAAGAATTGCTTCGTATAGTTGAGTTGGGTGTCTGGGTAATCTATCCGGGTCAGTATTTTGAAATATTACAGCCCAAGGTACAGAAGTAGCTTTACCATAAAGTTCACCGTTTATAAAGTTTGCTATCCTACCAAAGCCAAGTCCTATTGCTACTAAAGGCATAACAGGATCAGCAAGTTCATAAAACTTATATTTGTATTTTCTGCAAAATAACAAACCGGCTATTATTACTCCTAAAGCTCCTCCATGAAAAGACATTCCGCCTTCCCATACGAAAAACACAGCTAAAGGGTTAGATAAGTAGTATGTAGGGTGATAGAAAACTACATAGCCTAATCGCCCACCGATAAGTACACCTAAGATAATATTAAAGATTAATGATTCGTAATGCCCTGAAGAAATATTAATATCCTTTTTCTTGAAATTCTTTTTTACCAGAAAATATCCAAGAATAAAACTTATATTATATAATAATCCATACCAGGTAACAGCTAAACTGCCGATTTGTAGGATTACCGGATTTAGATCATGGACAAAATAGGTCATTGGCTGATTTCTTTAATCCTTCGGTAAATAATTTCGGCTGCTTCATCTCCGGAAACTTCATATTTTTCACCATTTTTAGTGAGTTGTGGTGAGAATATCTTTACTACTTGAGTAGGAGAACCGTTAAGTCCGATACTTTTTTCGTCAAGTTCTAGGTCTTGAGCATTCCATGAGGTTAGTTCTGCATTGCGTGCATTTTTCTTTCCTCTGAGAGATGGAAGTCTAGGAGTGTTAATTTCTTTAACAACG
Organism: uncultured Candidatus Cloacimonadota bacterium; assembly: GCA_964547265.1. Taxonomy (GTDB): domain Bacteria; phylum Cloacimonadota; class Cloacimonadia; order Cloacimonadales; family WRIO01; genus JALNXV01. The sequence goes on from CAZJNG010000117.1 coordinate 4,800, forward strand.
CTTACAACTAAGGGCATTTTTTCACTTAGAGTGTCATATCCGTCTTCCATTAAGCGATCTAAATTTATACAATTATCTTTGATTTCGTTAATCTTTGAGACAAAGCAAATTTGAGGAATATCAAGATGAGCTGCAACTCCGGGACCAACTTGTGCTGTGTCTCCATCTATTGCTTGTTGTCCGAAGAAGATTAAGTCAATATTACCTAATTTTTTTATTGCAGCAGACAAGGTAAGGCTTGTTGCCCAAGTATCTGCACCGGCAAATTTTCTGTCCGATAATAAGATTATATTATCAACACCTAGAGAAACTGCCTCTCTTAGTGCTTTTTCTGCCTGAGGGGGACCCATCGTTATCGCTGTAACAGTTGCACCAAATTGTTCTTTTAGTTTAACTGCTTCTTCTATTGCATATAAATCAAACGGATTAATGATACTTTCAACACCTTCACGGATGAGAGTATTTGTTTGTGGGTCAATCTTAATTTCAGTTGTGTCGGGTACTTGTTTTATACAAACTACTATATTCATACTAACCTCTTATAATTATTTTTTATAGAAATCTTTAATTTTTTGACATACGAATTCAATTTGTTCTCTGGAAAGCTCTCCATAAATTGGTAATGAAAGAACTCTCTCGCTAAGTTCTTCACTTACAGATAAATCACCTTTTTTAAGACCTAGATATGCAAAGCATTCCTGCAAGTGAAGTGATAAGGGATAATAAACGGCACAACCAATGTTATTTTCTTGTAAATATTTCATAAGCTCGTTTCTGTTTTCGCAAATTATGGTAAATTGATTATAAATTGTTTTTGCTTTTTCATGGATAAAAGGTAATTGAACTTCTTTAACATCAGAGATTAACTCCTGATAGATTTTTGAGTTATTTCTTCTACCTTGAGACCAGCTTTCCAGATGTTTAAGTTTAACTTTTAAAACTGCTGCTTGAAGTGAATCTAAACGACTGTTTAATCCGACCCATTTATGATAATATTTTGGGTTTTCACCGTGAACTCTTAATTGTCTTAATTTTGCAGCCAGGTCATCACAGTTAGTTAAGCACATGCCACCGTCTCCCATTGCTCCTAGATTTTTACTTGGGAAAAAAGAAAGAGTTCCGATGTCGCTAATTGTTCCGGCATATTGATTATCATAGGCTGCACCAATACCTTGAGCATTGTCTTCTATTACTTTCAAGTTATGTTTTTTAGCAATCTCAATAATTTTATCCATCTCGGCAGGCTGACCAAAGAGGTGTACCGGCATGATCGCTTTTGTTTTTGGGGTAATGGCTTGTTCAATTTTAGAAACATCAATATTAAAAGTTTTATTGTCAATATCAACAAAGACAGCTTTTGCTCCTACTCTGTGAATAGTTGATGCAGTAGCAAAGAAAGTAAATGGGGTTGTGATAACCTCGTCACCTTCGCCAATTTCCAGAGCCATAAGAGCTAATTGTAAGGCATCTGTTCCTGAAGCACATCCAATAGCATGATTTACATTAAGGTATTCTTGTATATCATTTTCAAAGTCTTTTACTGTCGGTCCTAATATATATTGATGACTTGATAAAACTTTGTTAATTTCTTCTTTAATTTCGGGCATAATTTTTTCATATTGTGCATTCAAATCTAATAAAGCTACTTTCATATTTACTCCTTTTAATCTTATCTGCTTATTAAAATAATTGTAGAAATTACCGAGATAATAGTGCTTAGTGGAACTAAATAGGATATCAAAACACTTCGGAAAGATTCAGGAACATATATTACATCTCCCGGTTTTATAGTTTGTCCGGTATATTTGGTCTTTTCTCCGTTTTTGTTAATCAAAAATATTTTTTTGGATGAGCCATTGTTTGTCCATCCTCCACTTAACGCAATATAATACTCTGCATCTGTTAATCCATTAAATTTATATTTACCGGGGTTATTTACATTCCCAATAACGAAGACATCTTCTTCATGAGTATTTAGATAGAGTTTATCTCCGTGTTTAAGGCTAAAGTCATTACCCACATAAAGCATATCATTATCTCGCTCTAGTGTATAGTGTTCATAGGTAGAGACATTATCTTTAAATGGCAGTAATTTAATCACATCAGCAACTGTTGAATGTTGCTCTTTTAGTTCAACACTTTGCACAGAATACAGAGAATCAGAATTAGTAAATACGGTAACATAATTTTTAGCATTACTTACAATAATAACATCGTCATCCATTATATCAGGGTTTGAACTGATGTCAGCAGTTAAAAAATATTCATTAAGGTCAAATTTTAGTTGTTCGTTTTTTCTTAATACTGTAATTTGTTTACTAGCGTTAGTAGTAAATCCTCCGGATAGCACAATGGCTTCATATAAGTTTATTATTTCCCTTGAGTAGTATGTGCCCGGAATTACAACAGAACCTAAAACATGAAATTTAAATGAAGAATGTCTTATAAATTGAAGATTTATTCTGCCGATATCCAGGAAAGAGGATAATTCTCTT
>CAZJNG010000118.1:0-7285 GCA_964547265.1 uncultured Candidatus Cloacimonadota bacterium
AAAGTTTACGAAGTCTTTTTATTAATTGTATGCCCTGACGAGCCGTCAGGGTTCCGGTTTTTGACATTTTGGGACAGGCTCCTTTTTGCCAATATACAGGTGACCTCCAAGATGCTTTTTTCCCTCTTGGAGGTGCCTTATATCTTGCACATAGATATTGTGTAGTAATTTTTATTGACAAGTTAAAATAGGCTGTTTAAATTGCTTGTTGTCTCTTAAAAATATTAAATATTGTTTTTTAACATAAAAAGGAGAGTATATGCAAGTATTAGGCTGGTTAATAATATCTGCGTGGGTCATCGGAATATTAATTGTAATAGGAACAAGAATACAATCCTCGCCAAAAAAGAAAAAGCCTAAAACAATCAATACAACTATTAATCTACCAAAAGAAATTGAAATTACTATCAGCTTTGATTCAAAAGACAAAGATAAATAAAATCACTTATTAAGCGTTCTGCGAGTATTACTTGATTGTTTGCTCCCTACAACCAGGAAGCTTGTAGAACAACTATAATAATCGAGCCGGGAAGCTCAATCTATGCAATATTGTTTTCCTACAACCCGGAAGCTTGTAGAACAGCTTACTATTTATCGTCATCTAACTCAGGGTACAGTTCTTCTAAGCATTTTGGACAAAGGCTATGAGTAAACTCAGCATTAGAGTGTTGCCTGATATATTCCTCGACTTGATGCCAGTATCCTGAGTCATCACGAATCTTTTTACAACCGGCACAGATAGGTATCAAACCGGCTAATGTTTTAATTTTATCATTTTGTTCTTGTAGTTTTTTAAGCAGATTATGCCTTTCCGATTCAATTTTATGCCTGTATATTGATATTTCAATTGTAATTTGTAATTCTCTATCTTTCGCCGGCTTTATAATATATCCAAAAGGTTCTGCAATTTTTGCTCTTTGGATAGTCTCTTCATCAGATAAACTAGTAGTGAAAATTATTGGTAAATCATAATTTTGTTTAATAACCTCTGATGTTTCTATACCGTCCATTTTTCCGGAAAGCATTATATCCATCAGAATTATATCAGGTTTATTATCTTTTAAAAACTCTAAAGCTCCTTCACCGGAAGTAATTATGCCTATTACTTTATATCCTAATTTAGACAATCTATGCTGAATATCCATCCCAACCAGTTTATCATCTTCTACAACTAAGACATTCAAAATCTTCATATAATCTCCTTTTTAAATAAGTTTAACTTTTCATGAAGTCATTGTCAATGATTTTTTAACTTTTCTAACAAAAATTTAAAATCATTTACATAATCTTTTATTACTTCTACAAGTAAAATTGACCTTTTATTATCTATAGTAGTATAAAATGCCCAACCTTCTAATGACTCCAAAATGTACCCAAACAAGATTAGCTCTTTAGGCGGAATTATGAAGTGATATAACAAATCACCATTATCTAGTTGTCTCTCAAAAATAATCTCATAATTAACCATAAAGCAACTCCTTAACTTGTTGGTTTTATCTGTTTGCACTCTGCAAGTCACCGGTGTTTAAAACATCTTTTGTTTTTCCGGGCTTAAGCACAAGCTCTACAATACTACTCACATCTTTAACAAAGATAAACTCTAAATTTTCTTTAGCTTCAGGCTTTAATTCAGTCCATTCTTTTTTATTAGCTTCAGGTAAAATAACATACTTAAAGCCATACCTTTGAGCTGCAATGACCTTTTCAGATATACCGCCAACAGCTAAGACTCTGCCTGTAAGACTAATTTCTCCGGTCATTGTAAATTTATGATTATAAGGACGATCAGAGAGACAAGAAATAATCGCCATAGTTAAAGTTAAGCCTGCTGAAGGACCATCCTTCGGCACCGCTCCTTCAGGGATATGAATATGTAAATCATATTTTCTAAGACTGTCAAAAGATACTTTCCACTTTTTATAGTATTTCTTGATTAAACTCTGAGCTGCCTTAGCGGACTCATTCATTACCTTGCCGATATTACCGGTCATTAACAATTTACCGTTACCCGGATACTTTAAAACTTCAATGGCTAAAACATCTCCTCCGATAGGTGTCCACGCTAAACCATAGCTTACACCAATCAAATCTTTATCAATCAGTTCTTTAGTTGAGTATTTAGCAATACCTAAGATTTCTGCCAGATATTTTTTTGTAATATTTATTTTCTTGACTTTTCGCTTTGTTAAATAGTTTTTTATAGATTTTCTATAGATTGCATTTAATTGTCTTTCTAGTTCTCTTACTCCTGCTTCGGCAGTATAATCTCTAATCAACTCACTGATTATCTCATCAGTAAAATTTAAAGCTATCTTTTTCTCTGAAAAGAACTCCATATCTTTCTTTGGTATTAAGTGATTTTTACAAATTTGAACTTTTTCGTGTTCACTGTAACTTGATAAATATATTATCTCCATCCTGTCTCTTAAAGCATGAGGAATAGTAGCAAGATTATTTGCTGTTGCAATAAAAAACACATTAGATAAATCATAGCCAAAGTCAAAGAAATGATCTCTAAAAGTATTATTTTGTTCCGGGTCAAGCACTTCAAGTAGTGCAGATGCCGGGTCACCTTTATAATCTCTACCAAGCTTATCAATCTCATCAATCATAATCAAAGTATTTTTTGTGCCTGCTTTCTTTAATGATTGCATAATTATACCCGGCAAAGCACCTATATATGTCCGCCTATGACCTCTGATTTCAGACTCATCACTGACACCACCAACAGACAACCTCACAAACTCTCTCTCCAATGCTTTGGCAATAGATTTCCCTAAGGATGTCTTACCCACTCCCGGAGGACCTACAAAACAAAGAATTTGAGCCTTACTCTTAACATTAAACTGCATAACAGCCAAATATTCCAAGATCCTGTCTTTAACCTTTTCCAGTCCATAATGATCATTGTTAAGTATGTCTTCTGCTTTACTTATGTCAACATTCTGTATCTTAGGTTCTTCCCAAGGAATTTCTAAAATCCAGTTTAAATAATTATAAATAACATAATATTCCGGAGAATTAGTTGAAATCTTTGTTAATTTATTTAGTTCTGCATTTGCTTTTTTTTGGGCTTCTTCAGAGAGGGGCAGTTCTTTTAGTTTATTTTTAAAAGTCAAAATATCAGACTGTTCATCACTGCTCATGCCAAGTTCTTGATAAATGGTTTTTAACTGCTCATTCAAGAAATGCTCTCGCTGAATCTTGTTAATTTTTCGTAACACTTTGGAATCCAATGATTTCTTTACATTAAAATACTCAATTTTTTCTAAGATAATACTAATAATCTCAGCTATCATTGTTTCATTGTTTTCAAGAGAAAAAACTTCTTGTTTACGGTAAATATCAATGTCTAACTGGAATAGTATAGTAAAAGCCAAATCAGACACAAAGTCAAAATTCTCTAAATTACTTATAAGCTCAAAATTATTAAGATTCTTATAATAAGACAAATACAGTTTAAAATGATTTATCAATTCATCCGTCAATATTTTAATGGAGATATTATCCGTATCATTTATAATCTCATTTTTTATGTCGGTAACAATTTTATAAGTTGCTTTTAAAAAACCTTCCCTGATTATGCTCAAAGTGTTACATCTCACTTCTGATTTTAACAATACTCTTAACTTCTGATCAGGCAATTTCAATACCTGAGAAATACTGCATATTGTACCATACTTATAAAGCTCATCAATCTTTGGATAGACTGAATCTGCTTCTTTTCTTTCAAGAATACAAATAACATATCTTTTATTATTTAATATTGCCTCTTGTATTGCCTCTAATGATTCAGGCTTGCCTATAACAACCGGTGTAATTGAACCCGGAAACATAATCTTTCCTTTTAATGGAATAACAGGCAAATAAGCATTTGCTTCATTTTTTATTATATATTCACTATTTAGTTCTAAAGTCATTAAATCTCCTGTAATTTACTTATTGTTTTTTATTTTAAGAGAAACACCCTCTCCACAATTACGACAAATTTCAAACTTGCTTCTGTCTTTCAATACTGCTTTTCGAAACTTGTTAAATGCCTTTGACCGCCAAAGCTCCATAAAAGAATTATCCTTTATATTGCCGATCTTAAACTGAATATCTTTATCAAAACAACAAACCGACATTTCTCCATTCCAATTTATAACCGGTTGATTCCAAATACGATAACATCTGTTTTTTATTTTAAATTTGAGTTCAAAACTATCACCGGTAATTTTATACCTTCTGTACTTTGGATTTTTAGGCAGAAAGTTTTCAATATCATCTTTTGAATATATTTGAACAGTTTTCAAAGCACATTCATCTACTCCTAAATCCTTTGCCAGACTTTTAATTTCCTCAATCTCATGTTCATTATGTTTCATCACCAGAAACTGCCAAATGATATATGGTTTCTTTGATACTTTCTGTTTTTTAATCTTTACTAAAGCCTTTACATTGTTTAAAACCTTTTCCAAAGAGCCATTAATCCTATACTTGTTATATGTTTCCTGAGTAGCTCCATCAAGTGAAACTATTAATCTGTCAACACCACTTTCAATAACCTTTGAAGCATCAGGCATAACATTGGCATTCGTTGAAACCATCAAATACATCTTTTTAGAGTCAGCATATTCCATCATTTTGCAAAAATCAGGATTAAGAAAAGGCTCTCCTTGATTCCATAATATTAACATAAAAGAAGATTCACATACTTCATCTACAATCTTTCTAAACATATCAAAGCTCATGTAACCTCGTTCACGGCTTAACTGATCAGCACCCGATGGGCATAAAGGACATTTTAAATTACATATATTTGTAGGCTCTATCATCACTATAGGAGGATACCCCCAAACAACCGGTTTCCTTATAAGCAAAGAAATCAAATAAGATAATGCTATCTTTAAAAGATTCATAAATCGCTTTATCGTAAAGGATTTATTAAAAATATCAATATATTTTTTCAAACTTTCTCCTATACTATAATTGAGCAAGTAAAATTATTTTTGCAGCTTTATCTACAATATCAATACTATCTGCTGCTTCCCATAAATCAACAGCTACACAGAAAATACCGTGTTTTTTCCAAATAACTAAGTCATGATTCTGAAGTTCTCGTAAAGTTTCAGTTGCAAGTTCAAAACTACCTGCCTCTAATAACTCTACCAATCCAATACCATTTTTGATAAACATACTTACTTCAGGCATAACACTATTTAAAATTTCATTATATCTAGATTTACTTGAATCGCCAAATTTATGACTAAGTGCAATTATATTAGTTGGATGCGTATGCACAATTGCTATTTGTTCAGGCTTTTGCTCAGACAAAAAAGCATGTATTAATGTATGAGAGGGGAATTCTGAGCTGGGTTTGTCATACTCTGAAACAGTATATACTACTGATTTATTTTTAGAAATATGAACTAAGCATGTATTGGTAACAGGATCTTTAACTATATCTCTAAATCTAGAACCACTTGTAGAAATTACAAATACTAAATCTTTATCTTCAGAAATATTTAAACGAAAATCTACTAAAGGAAGTTCTGTCTCAACATTATAATAATTCCTATATTTTTTTAAATCTTGAGAATTAATGCGATAAGAAAAATTACCGGCGTTTCTTTCAGCCCAACCTTTATCAAACATGAACTTTGCAACATCTCTTATCTCATAAAATAATGCATCAGATGATAACACTTTGTACATCTTACTGCTCCGTACTATGCTTTTCAGGTTTTAAGTCTCTACTCATCAAATCTATTAAAGCATCATGAGGACTTTTATCATTGAAAAGAACCTGATACATCTCTTCGGTAATAGGCATAGAAATGTTTAATCTTTCTTTTAATTCTCTGATATTCTTGGTAGTTATTACACCTTCAGCAACCATTATCATATCAGCTAAAATATCTGCTAATTTCTTGCCTTTGCCGAGATGATAACCTACGAAACGGTTTCTGCTGTGTTGAGAAATTGCAGTTGTTACCAAATCACCAAGACCGGATAAACCGGAAAAAGTTTCACTCTCAGCATTCAGTGCTAAACCTAACCTTTGAATCTCAGCAAGTCCCCTTGTTAAAGCACCCTTTGTATTATCACCAAAACAAAGACCATCTATCACTCCTGCGGCTATAGCGATAATATTTTTTACTGCTGCTCCTATTTCAACACCAACTATATCTAAGGAAGTATATACTCTAAAATATACATTACTAAACTGTTGTTGAACATATTGTAAGGTTTCTTCATTTTTACCTGCAACCACAACGGCGGTAGGTATCTTCTGAGCTACTTCTTCTGCATGAGAAGGTCCTGATAAAGTACAAATAAATTTATGAACCGAATCAGGCATTTCTTCGGCAATAAGCTCAGACATTCGTTTCAATGACCCTTCTTCCAATCCTTTTGCCAAATTAACTATAGCCTTGAGATTAGATAATGTCTCTTCATTGGCTACGGACTTTAAGGTTATTAATGTCTGTCTCAGGTAGGAAGATGGAACAGCAAAAACAATAATCTCAGGTTTATTATTTAGAATCTCTTTTATATCATTAGTAAAATAAATATCCTCAGAGAAAATTATATTTTTTAAATAATTATCATTTCTTCTTGTCTCTCTAAGTTTTTTTACGCTTTCCTGATTATACTCCCAAACTCTTACATTGTGAAAGTTATTACGCAACATCAATGCCATTGACAAACCCCAACTACCACCACCTATAATTGATATTTCCGACATAAATATTCCTCCATAGAGCAAAATATTTAATGTTTGATTTTTGTCAATGTCTAAAGTTGACATCATTGATTCCTTTGTTTTTCTTACTTGTTGCTTATTACTTGTTTATACTGAACACGCTGACTTATTCTAATAAATGTAAGTAAAATTTCTGATAAAGAGGATTCCGGTTTTTGAAAAGATTTCTGACTCTTTATTGATTATCGGAAATTTCCAAAATAATCAAAAAGATTCTCATCTCCGCAAGGAATTCCTGTTAGCATGTAGATTTTCTCAAGTACCGACAATAATAAAAATCATCAATTTCTCAGAAATGTTATTAATTAATAATAATTTTTATAAATTAATAATATTGGTTCAGAAAATGCTTAAATATGTTAGATTGTAATAAAAAAGGAGGACGAAATGAAGTTTTTAAGCCTTATACTTTTGATTTTGTTAATGTTATCAGTTACGCTTTATGCAGAATCAAGAGATTTTCGAACTGCAAGTATTCCTGAAATCCTAAATACAGGCAATCCTGTATTGTTTTCAAGTACAAATGGTTTTGCTGTA
>CAZJNG010000119.1:0-322 GCA_964547265.1 uncultured Candidatus Cloacimonadota bacterium
TAGTTTAATTATTATAAATTCTATTCCTGAGGTTATTCTTTCTGATAAAAACAATAATGACATAAGAATCGAGATAATTAATAATATAGAAGATATCCTAAAAGGGATAACCATTACCTATGTTAATGATTTAAAAAGAGATAATAATGAGCGAACATTAAAATTAATGGTTACCTATAGAGATACTAATATAGAAGATATAGATTTTTATCATACAGTAGATGGATTTAATCATTTGATAAATGTACGAAGTGGTTATGCCTGGTGTAAACTGTTTGGTGCAGCAATAAACCAGCCTGAGTTAAGAATCAGAATTAAATAT
>CAZJNG010000119.1:332-7264 GCA_964547265.1 uncultured Candidatus Cloacimonadota bacterium
TCAATGGAAATATTAAATATATGTATGAGGATAAAAAAGATTTGGATAATATTGTTAAATCTCTTTGGGATGTGACTAAAAAAGCTACTTTCCAGGAAAATATCAAACATGTCAACATACAAATGCCATTAAAATCATTACCCGGCAGAGGTATTATCTTAAGTCTGGATAATCAAATTGAATGCCCTGTTAGCAGTCAAATAGAAGCTGAAACAAAAAAGTTTTTAGAAGTGCTTAAAAATAACCAAATTAAGGAGTTAACTAAAATTTATCCTGATGATATATATTTTACTAACAAAGTAAATGATTTATACCGATTTAATAATATAAGATTGCTTGACAGTGACTTTAATTTAAGACTTGAAAAAACATGGACAGGCTGGGAGTTAAGAGGAATTCCTGTTTTATGTAACTACCCTAGTATCAATAAATCTACAACCGAATTCTTAATACTAGATTATGATCAGTCAGGAAATTTAAACGATATTTCTTTTGAATACTTTAATCCCCTCTTCACAAAAGAAATGTATAATAAACTGTTTTCATCTGAAGAAAAATTAAGAAGACTTACCATTATTAAATTTTTAGAAAAATACAGAACTGCCTTTTTATCAAGAGACATAAAGACTTTAGAAAGAATCTTTTCTGATGACGCAATAATCATTGTAGGCAGACTATATAACTCAGCAAGTACAATAGCCGGATATGTTCCTGATGAAAATTCGATTAACTATCCAAAATTTGAACAGTTAAAATTTACAAAACAGCAATATTTAAGCAGACAACAACAAATTTTCAGAAATCAAAGAGACATACATTTAGGCTTTGGTCATACTACTATCCACCGCCCTCGCGATAAGCATGAAATTTACACATTAAGCATGAGGCAGCAATATGCATCCAGTACATACGCTGACGAAGGCTTTCTGTTTTTAATTATTGATTTTGCACAAAACGATCCATTGATACATGTAAGAAGCTGGCAACCAAATGAATGGTTAGAAAAAGACCTAATCGGCTTAAAAGACTTTAAAATTCCAAGATAAAAATATTAAGGTTATAAAATATGTTTAAAAAATACATTATTACATTTCTATTAGTCATTTTATCACAAATGTTATTATCAGATGAAAAATCATTATGGATTAAGGGTGATGCTGAACCAATACCAAATATTATAATTCCTGACACATATCGAAATAACAGTGGCATGAAAGCTGCATTGATAATTTTTAAACCGGATTATGACTTTGATTTACATTTTCAGCCAAGTGAGGGAGACATTCAAGGAAGCCCCACAAAGGATGGGATTGAATGGAATGTATATGTTTCACCCGGAGAAAAAAAAATTACAGTTAGTGCACTTGGGTATAAAAATCTTGAAGTTTATTTGTTTAATCATAAGATTACATATTTACAAAGTGGTGAAGCTTACAGATTGCATATTTTCGGAGATATGCCTGAAAGTGCAAAACAAAATGTAGTTTTTAATGTCAACCCTGTAGACTCGGAAATTTCATTACAAAAAATAGATAATGATGTCATTGAAAATTATTTTACTTTAACCGAAACTGCAACTTCATTAATTACCGGCAAGTATAATTTAAAAATACAAAAAATCGGCTATCAAACCATTGAAGATGTTATAAATATCAATAAAGACAATTTCAGTTTTCAATATATTTTGCCGATACTTACTGCTAAACGCTATGTTATTAATACAATCCCTGAAGGTGCTTCCGTTGAAATCAATAATGAGATTAAAGGAAATACTCCTTTGCCTATACATCTTTTCCCGTATGAATACGATATTCGAATCAGTAAACCACTATATAAAACCATCTATGAGAAGCTATCTATAAACAATGACACAGAAAGTATAATTCAATATGAACTGCTTAATAACTCAGGCACTTTAGAAATTGTTGTTGAACAGACAGATGCAATTTTTGATGTAATTATCAATCAAATATCCAGAGGCTATCAAAGGTCATTTGAACTTAACCCGGGTATTTACAGTATAGAACTTAAATCAAATCAATATAAAACTCCGACTGCAAAAAATATTCAAATCACTAAAGATGAAATTTCAAGATTACCTTTATCTCTAACTCCTTTAAATGCTTACCTTGATATAACTCAAGTAACTCCGGGTAATGCTTTGATAGAAGTTTTTGATTATAACAATCAATTAATACTTAGTTCTAGGGAAAATAGAATTGTTGAAACACTATTAATTGGGGATTATATAATTAAAGCGACTGCTCCAGATTATTTTGATAAAAACTTTGAAGTTTCTTTAAAGGAAGAAGAAATCTTTGATCAAGAAATCAGATTACAAGCAAACGATAAATTAGACGATTTTGTATATGTGCCTAGACAGATAATTTATGGCAAAAAACAACACAAAACCTTTATTGGAAAAATATTTAATGTTTTATTTGGTTGGATGAAATCAGACACTAAAGATATAATAATTACAGAAGCATTTTATATTAGCAAATATGAAGTTACTCAACATGAATGGGATTTTTGCATGTCAGGTATTAATCAAAGACCATTTTCTTTTAAAGAGCGTTCCGGCAACATTCAGCCTAAACATCCTGCTGAAAATGTTAGCTGGTATGCTACATTAGTTTATTGTAATCTTCGAAGTATAAATGAAGGATTACAGCCTGTCTATAGCATTAATGGGAAAGTCAATCCTTCTGAATGGGGCAATATTCCCGTGCCGGGCAATAATTCCTGGAGAAGTGTTTCATGTGATTGGAATGCAAATGGTTATCGCCTGCCAACTGAAGCAGAATGGCTTTATGCAGCACAAGGCGCTGATAAAAGCATGAGTTACAGATATGCCGGAAGCAATAATAAAGAAATCGTAGCTTGGTTTGACAGAAACTCTAATAAAACCACTCAGCCGGTTGGAACAAAACAAGCAAATGAAATTGGCATTTATGATATGAATGGCAATGTATGGGAGTGGTGTTGGGATTGGCATAGCGATTCATTTGACCCAAAACAAGAACTAAGCAGAGGGAATCCAACCGGTACAAAAAAAGTGTTAAAAGGAGGAAGTTGGAATAACAGTGATAGAGTTAATCTTAGACACAGATTCTCTTATGACCCAACTTCAAAACACTGGGACATTGGTTTCAGAGTTGTCAGGACAATAAAAGATTAATTCTTTATCTCTATCCCTCCAAACATTGCAAAGGCATTGATATTTAGTTTTTTACTGCCTGAGTTGGATTTGTTACAAGTATTTTCAATGCCTGCAAGGATAGGCAAACCTGATACATTCACTATCCAGTCATGAGGAACTTTGATTTCTATCCCGCCAAAAACAGTATTTAAGTCCATTGAGATTTCTTCGATTGTACTACATGCTTGACTTAAATCAATCTCAGCAGAACCAAAAATAGCTGTGACAGTTCCACCTCTAAAATCAGAAGAATTAACCTTTGAACTAAAACCTGAAAAAATACTTAAGTTATTTAATGAATCAGATATTGAAGAATGTTTGGAAAAAACAGATCGATTGAATAACAATTTAAAGCCAATCAAGATTAAAATACCGGGCAGAAGCAAGCTATGCCACTTTATAGGAATAACTGATAGAGTTGATAAAAGAAACAAAAAACCAAAAATCACAATAATGCCTGCTTCTTTATAAGTCCTTCTTTTAAGCTTTTCCAAACCAAAAACAATAATTATCACCGGCCACCATTGCAGGAGTACTGAAGATAATTCAAAGAAAGAAAACTTCTCAATAATTATCATAACTCCTATAAAAATCATAGATAACGCAATCAATATAATACTCATTTTAATCCTCCAAAACCTATACTAAACACTTTCTCTTTTTTAGTCAAGAAATAATTTAAATATTTTTATTGACAATTATTTCTAGATATATTAAACTTATAATATATAGTAGTGAAATCAAGAAAGGGTACAAATGATAAAATCATACTCAAAAAACATTAATATTTTTGCAAAAGTATTAGTCTTCGCTGTAACTATAATAATTGCAGTGCTATATATCTCATATTTAACTAATCAAGCAGATTCAGAACTGAGAGAAGAATTGTTAATCCAAACAAAGATATTGGGTCATTCTTTAGATATTAATTTAATACTTGAGCTTAAAGGGACAATTGATGATTTAGAAAATCCATCATACATCCTTTTACAACAACAGTTAACAAGAATTTTTGCAGCTTATAATAAATTTACATATATATATTTAATGGCGAGAAATGATAATACAAAAGAAATTTTCTATTTGGTCGACGGTTATAATGAGAGTGCAATTGAAAGTGATCCTGAACTTCCGGGCAGCATCTATAGTGAAGCCACAGATGAACTAATCAAAATCTTTGATAACGGATTACCTTTTGTTGAGGGACCGGTTGAAGATGAATGGGGCGTTTGGGTGTCCGCTTTAACCCCTTTTTTTCACCCTCAAACAGGAAAAGTCATAGCAGTATTAGGGATTGATATTGAAACTTCTGACTGGAAATGGAAAATCATTTCGAGAATAAGCTCTACAGTTGCGTTAATGATCTTATTATTAATCATGATTTATTTTGTTTTCATAATTTTACAATCAAAAAAAGAATTGTCAAACAGAGAAATAAGAATCAGCAAACAACGATCTGCCATTACTGCATTTCTTTTGGATAAAGATTTTTCTGAGCTTGAGCTGGATGAAATTTTTAATAATTTAGCTAAAATTACAGGAAAAACACTTAATACAGATCTAACAAGTATATGGTTGATTTCAAATAATAACTCAAAATTAATTAACAAAACAATTTATAATAATCAGTTAGACACATTTAATAAAGGTTTTGAACTCAATTTGTCAGACATACCTCACTATATGAATTCCATAAAAGGAAAACAGGTTTTAACTGTTTACGACACAAAAAACAACCCCTCTGTCAATGATTTAATGGATATTCACATAATTAAAAATAATATCAGTTCACTAATGAATGCATGCATTTTAATTGACGGCAAACTCATTGGTGTACTATGTGTTGAAGTAATAGGCAAAAAGAGAGTATGGGAAACTGATGAGGAAAACTTTTTAAGTACTATAGCAACTGTTACTTCTCAATTAATCTCTCAAAACAAACAAAAATTAACTGAGAAAAATTTACTTGAAACTCATTCTATTTTAACTACAACATTAGAATCTATGACAGATGGTTTTATTTCTCTTGATTTACAATACAGACTACTTTACACTAACTCTCAGGCATCACAACTTATTTTTGACAACATCAATGTTTACTTGGGTCAGGTTGTTTGGAATATTGTTTCAAAAGATTTAATAAGTGATTTTAAAAAACATTTGGACAATAATTTAAATAACCAAAATACAACAAATTTCACTATATACTCAGATTCAAGAAAAAAATGGTTTGATTTTAGAGCATACCGGTCCAATCAAGGCTTATCCATATTTTTTCAAGATATTACAGACAAAAAACAGGCAGAAAAGGCTATTCTTGAAAGTCAAAGACTTAGTGCTGTTGGTGAAATGTCAAATGCAATTTCGCATGACTTCAATAATTATCTACAAATTATTCTTGGTAGTATAGAAGTAGTTGAAAAAAAACATGTCTTTTCTGATGAAATCAAAGATTATTTTGAAAAAATCAGACTTGCAACTATTGATGCAACTACAAGAGTCAAACTTTTACAAAGATTCTCAGGCACATCAAGTGTTAAAAGTGAATATTCTCCAATAAATATTAACGATGTTGTCAAAGATGCTATTTTACAGACTCAGCCTTTATGGAAAAACACTTCTGAAAGTAAAGGAATTTCAATCAACATCAAGGTTAATGAAGGATTAGTTAAAAATCTGTCAGGAAATAAAAGTGAACTTCGAACCGTAGTCTTTAACTTAATTAAAAATTCTATTGAAGCTATGCCTAAAGGAGGCACTATTACTTTCAATACCGGCATGATTGATAATTTTGTTTATCTTCAAGTTTCTGATGATGGTATAGGTATAGATTTATCAAATCAGGAAAAAATATTTCAACCCTTATTCACGACTAAAGGCTTTGAACTTGGCAAAGGTTTCGGCTTAACCAGCTCTTATAGTATAATAAAAGAGCATAACGGAAGTTTAAAAATTCTTGAAAGTATTGCAGGTAAAGGTACTACCATTGAGATTTTACTGCCGGTGACTGAAGAAAAAATTCCCGAAGAGACTGAAAAAACAATGTCAGGTTCCGATAAAAAAATCAAAATCTTATGGGTTGATGACGACAGCATGATACGACACATTGTTTCGGACATGTGTGATATACTTGGATATGCCGTAACCGTTGCTGAAAATGCTTATGAGGCATTAGACTTGCTTAATAATGAATCATTTCATTTTATCTTCACAGATATAGGCATGCCCGGCATGAATGGTTGGCAGTTGCTTGATAAAATTGATGAGTTACACAAGGGAAAATTTGTAGTTGGGGTTGTTTCGGGTTGGGGAGATCAAATTAAAGATGAAGAAAAAGAAGCTCATGTCTTTAATTTTATCTTTACAAAACCTATTAAAATGAAGGATTTGAAAAAAAATATTGATTATTTAATATCAACAAATAAAATTAATATTGAATAAATAATTGCTTTTATATTTATTTGCAAATAAATTCGTTGTCTCATTTTGTTAATTAACACAAATCTTGACTTTTTCTCGAGTTTTCACAGATTATTTACCATTGATCAACAACCGACCTCCAAGAGGGAATTCCCTCTTGGAGGTCCCTTGTAAAAAGGTTATAATTAAACACTTCGTTATTGTTATCAGACAATATAGAGACTGTCCCAAAATGTCAAATAAACCTTTGAAACCGGTACCGAGACGGCTCGTCTCGGCTGTCTTTTTTGAACCTGGTACCGAGACGGCT
>CAZJNG010000120.1:0-5591 GCA_964547265.1 uncultured Candidatus Cloacimonadota bacterium
AACTCACCTTGTTTTTTCATAATTAAAATGCAAGTCTTGTGCCAATGTGATTCATTGTACACAGACGGCTCGTCATGGTGTGTCACTCTGAGCTTGCGAAGAATCTCCTTAATTTTCCTAACATATAACAAATCAATAAAATGAGATTCTTCACTTCGTTCAGAATGACATGCTCTGATAAGTCGTCTGTACACCAAATCAATCATAAAAACATAATAACCGCTTTTTTTTATTGACAAATTTTTTGACTTTAGTTACTATGTGATTATAAATTAAATTCCGGAGGTTGTTATCAAAGATTTTAGAGTCACGGGTAAAAATAATCAAGGGATGCCGGTTCAGGCAGTGATTACCGCTAAGGACAAAAAAGAAGCTAAAGAGCAACTCGCAAAACGCAATGTTACCATTGAAAAACTTGAACAAAAAAGAGAATTTAATTATTATATCACTATGCCTAACAAGAAAAAGGTTTCCGGTAAGAAGATGGCATTTAATGCTCAAGAACTTAAAGATGCCTTCATCAAATATGGTTATAACAAGGTTAGAGTAGAACCTGTCTTGATTGACATAAAGCTCAAACCACCAATTCAGAGCATATTGCAGTTTATAAATTTGAGTTCTTTTATGCTTAAGGAAAAGATGGCTTATGATAAAATACTGGAAATACTCGCCGATGAAGAAGATAATCCCACACTAAGAAGTACACTTAAAAGCATTCAGGCAGAACTTAAAAAAGGTCGTGAAGGCGAGGATGTTTTTAAACAGTATGAAAATGTTTTTGGTAAATTTCCTGCATATATGCTTGGTCTGGCAACTAAGTCAGGTAATATGTCAGAAGTCTATGAAGCTACAGCTAAATTTATGGAAAGAGAATTAGAATACAAAAAGAATCTGAGAGCGGCTTTAATGACCCCGGCATTTACTGTTTTTGCTATGGTATTGGCTGTGTTGTATTATGTGATTTCTGTCTTTCCTGCGACCGCAAATTTGTTTGTACGATTTGGACTTGATATCCCGCCTATGACAAAATACACACTATATTTATCAGATTATCTTCAAGCCAACTGGTGGTGGATTATGAGTATTTTAATTTTACCATTGATGACTGTTTTATTTTGGTTTAAATCAGCTAAAGGTTCGTATTACCGAGATAAATGGATGCTGAGTATTCCAATTTTAGGACCACTATTTCATAAAACAAGTATAGAAATCTTTTTCCGTGTCTTTGCCGCAATATACTCAGGTGCAGAAAACAACATTGAAACACTCAAAGCTTCAGCCGAAGCCTGTAAAAATAAATATATGGAAAAAGGTGTTAAAGAGGTTGCTATCCCCATGATGCTCAAAGACGGTGCATCACTTGTTCCTGCTCTGGCAGCATCAGGTGTATTCAACAGAACTACCCTCAATCGCCTTAAAACCGGTGCTGAAACAGGTAATGTCCTCGCCTCAGCATCCCAAATAGCTAAGTTCTTTGAACAAGAAACCACCTATAAAATGAATAATGTCATCCTCAATATCCAAAACCTGATCGGTGCATTTATCGGTATTGTAATAACCCTCTTAACTGTGGTTTCCTCTGAAATTGCAATGGTTTCTCCTAAAACACCGGGGATGTAAATAGATTCGGACTTGACTTGCAGCGAACGAAGGTAATAGGAACGCTGATTTCGCAGATTTGTATGATTTGTATGATAAAAATTATTAACCACGAAACACAAAAAAAATACGAAAAAATCTCTGTGCTTTAACCTGTTAAATCCGATATAATCGGTGCAAAGAAATTTAACAGGGTAAATAGAATATATTCCAATCAACACCGTAGGTGTCAGCCTTTAATAGCCCGGTGCGTCAGCACCGGGTAACGCATATCCCCTCAATATATTACAGCTCCGTAGGAGCAAGTTTGACAGCAATTGCTCCTACGGAGCTGAAGAGTTGGGGGGGGTGCCTTTTCCCCCGTGTTAAAACACGGGGTTAAGAATTTAACACAGATTTATCGGATTACACGTATTATCTTCTCTGTGGTTTTCTGTGTTCTCTGTGGTTTAATCTTTTAAATCAGATAAATCCGCGTTAAAAAAACATCAAAAAGTCGGATAATCTGTTGCACTACTCGCACTATGTTTGATTTTTAAACCCTTATCCCCTTTAAGACCTTTTAAATCAACAACAGCAGTCAGGATAATCTTATCATTAGCCTTTGCTACTGCTGAAATCTTTAAAATCAAACTGTCACCGGTAGCTAAATCTAATTTATACTCTGCATTCATAGTTTCTATTGCATCTGTTGACCCTGTAACTTCAAAATGTTCATAAAAGATGCCTAAATCTGCCTCAGCGATGATAGCCTTTGAACCTAAACCAATCTGAGCAACCGGTCGCATATAAAACAACTGAGCATTTTGAGCTAATTCCTTAATCTCTATTGACATCTCCTGCCTGAGATTGTTATTATTGTGTGTGTCGTAAAACCTGATACCTACTGTAACAGATATTCCAATAATTATAATTGCCAAAATTATCATTAACATTTGTTGTGTGCCCATTATATTCTCCTAAAGTAAAAAAGCCCCTCTAAAGAGGGGCTTTCAATAATTAATGTTATTTTACAAAAGATATTGCTATTGCATTTTCTGGGCTATTCGGTGTTTCTGCCGCACCGTCTCCTGTGGATGGAGTTATTACTCCACTTACTTCAAGTTTATTGTTAGTGGCAGTATCTTTACCCGTGATAGTAACAACTCCTGCAGCTACTCCAATACTATAAACACCATTAGCATTTGTATAAGACCAATCAGTTCCACTTCCAGTAAAACCTAAATATGGAGATAAATTTCCAACATTAATATTTGTTCTTTTATTACCAGCACCACCCATCATTGTTGGAGTTCTATAAAATGCTAAAACTTGACCTGAAAAATTTTGAATATCTGCTGCCAGAGCTTGTCTCTGTGCATTTGTTGCCTGTGTATCAAACATCTGGATACCTACTGCTACCGCAGCACCTACTACGATAACTGATAATACGATCATAAGAATTTGTTGTGTTCCCATTGGGGACCTCCTTTTATTTTTGAATTTTTTTCTTCTATGTATATTTAAAAAGCAAGAGGTGTGCCAAAAGCCGGACTTGACTTTCAACGAACGAAGTGAGTGTGAGTTGAGGATGGCGAAAATAGGAACGCTGATTTCACTGATTTCTATGATAAAAATGATTTAACCACGAAACACACAAAAAACACGAAAAAATCTGCGTAATCGGTGTTAAATAATATTTACTACATAGCATCGTAGATGCGTCCCTTTAATAGCCCGGTGCGTCAGCGCCGGGAATAGATTCAAACACACACCTTAGCTCCAGAGGAGCGACACTTAAAAACAAACATTTGCTCCTATGGAGCTGAGATATTATGGGGGACTGCCTACCCGGTGCTAACGCACCGGGCTATTAAAGGCTGACACCTACGGTGTTGACTGGAATAGTTATTATTTAACTATAGCATCTTGTTGTTATGAGTTGGTTTATGTGGACACCTACGGTGTTGATTGGAATAGTTATTTTTTAGCCACGAAATGCACAAATGAAAACACGAATAAACTCTTAAGACTGTTGAATAATGTAGTTGTGTGAGCATCCCCGCTTGCACTACATTTCATTAAATCATTGTATATTAGCAACTTAACTTCTTGCAAGCAAGATGCTTGTAAAACTTTTTTTGCATTATTCAATAGTCTTCTCTTTGTGCCTCTGCGTCTCTGTGGTTGGCAAAACTCTTAGTGCTCTTTGTGTCCTTTGCGGTTTAAATTAAATATGTCATAAAAACATGACATCGCTTGAAATGAATGTCATAAAAACATGACACTAGTCTCTAAAGCTATCCGGGTCTATCTCGTATTTCTTAAATTTATCATAGAGATTTTGTCTTTTGATATTACTTAACTGGGATGCCTGGCTAACATCTCCCTTAGTTTTTATCATCAGTTGAATTACATATCTTTTTTCAAAATGTTCTTTTGCCTCAGCAAATTCAAGATTAAAATACTCGTCATGAATCTGATTTTGATACAGTCCTTTTTCAGCAGCAATAACATAAGCAGGCAAATCCTCAGGCATCAGTGTGTCATGCATAGTCATAACTACTGCGTGTTCAATCACATTTTTAAGTTCTCTGACATTGCCTTTCCAGTATTGTCTGAGTAGGATATCAAGGGTCTTTGGAGCTATATGATAAAGAGGCTTTTTGTGTTTTTGAGCAAAGTCTTTCATAAAATGTTCTGATAAAACCTGAACATCTTCCGGTCTTTCTCTGAGGGGAGGGATATTTATCTGAATTACATTTAAACGATAAAAAAGGTCTTCTCTAAAATTCCCGTTCTGCACCTCTTCTGCAAGGTTTTTGTTAGTTGCGGTAAGGATTCTGACATCAATCGGGATATCATAATTATCTCCAACCTTACGAATCTTTCTGTTTTCCAAAACCCTGAGTAATTTAGTTTGAAATGCAGGTGTAGTTTCTGTGATTTCATCAAGGAAGATTGTACCTCCGTTAGCTTCTTCAAAATAGCCTACCTGATCCTTAAATGCAGAAGTAAAAGCTCCTTTTTTATGACCAAAAAGCATACTCTCGAGAAGTGATTCCGGGATACTGCCACAGTTTACAGCCACAAATTTCCTGTCCTTACGGTCTGAATTCATAACTATAAGACTTGCAAAAAGGTCTTTTCCCACCCCTGTCTCTCCACATACAAGAACTGTCGTGTCAACATTAGCGATTCGTTTCACCTTTTCCATAACCTTTTGAATAGCAAGTGATTTACCTATCACATCTCCGGAATCAAAATCTTGTTTTAAAAGACTTTTTAATCTTTTGATTTCCTGTTTGTTTTGATTGTTCTCTAAAGCCTTTTCAATCAATACAGTAAGTATGTTTAAATCCTCTATAGGCTTTTCTAAAAAATCAACAGCACCGTTTTGCATTGCCTTGACCGCCATACTCAAAGTAGCATTGCCACTGATCACTATAACAGGTATGTGGGGATGCTCATTCGTTATGTACTCAAGCAAAACTAAACCGTCTTTATGAGGCATTACAAGGTCTGTAATTATTACATCAATATTGTTTTTGATGATTTTTTTTATGGCATCATCTACCGATTCGGCAGTGAAAGTTTTATAGTTTTTTTGTAGTTTTCGGGTGATGATTTCCCTAACATCGGCTTCGTCATCAACGATTAAAATGGATATATCGGACATGTGTTTCTCCTGTTCGTTTGTGTTGCTCCTACGGAGCTGAGGGGGTGGGTGGTTTGCATATATTCCCGGTGCTGACGCACCGGGCTATTAAAGGTACGCACCTCTGGTGCTTAATATTGAACCTCAAACTGGCGTTTGAGGATTTATCTATTATCGTTACGCACCGGGCTGTTAAAGGTGCGCATCTCTGGTGCTTAGTAATATCGATGATTGACCGGACGAGCCGTCCGGTTACCATTTCAACACCGTAGGTGTCAGCTTTTAATAGCCCATAGCGTAAGCTATGGGTATAGCATATCCCCCAATATTTTACAGCTCCGTAGGAGCAACTAAT
>CAZJNG010000120.1:5691-7205 GCA_964547265.1 uncultured Candidatus Cloacimonadota bacterium
TGGGTATAGCATATCCCCCAATATTTTACAGCTCCGTAGGAGCAACTAATTAATTTCTTCAAAAATATATGCATCTTCATAAAACAAGATTAAAAGGTGCAAGCAGGGATGCTTGCACAACATGTTCTACAAGCTTCCAGCTTGTAGGTAAGATAAATGCTTGCACAACATCACATTTATATAGGGATATACACAATAAATTCTGCACCTTTACCTTCTTCAGAAATAATTTTAATATCGCCATTTAACTTATCTATGATGGCTTTAGCAAGAGGCAAACCAAGCCCAAACCCTGATTTTTGAGTCAATTCTTTCGTTGAAAAGCTTGGTTCAAAAACATAACTCATTACTTCATCACTTATACCTGTGCCAGTATCTTTGACTGAAAAAGCTATCATATCATCAGTTTTAAATGTCCTTATCATGAGTTTCTTTAAATCACAATTTACCATAGCTTCAATTGCGTTATTAAACAGTGTTTGAAAGACTTGAGAAATATCTCCATAAACTATCCTAACGCTAGGCAAATCATCTGATAAACTAAGTTCAAGCCCAACATTATGCTTAAAAGATAGGTCATGAGTACAAAAAGACAGCTCTTGTTTAATCAAATCATTAATATTGACAAACATAGGCATTGCAATAGAATCATCTTTGGTTTTTTGAAGTAATTGTTTGATTATCAATGACATATTTTTTGCAGAAAGAATAATTCTTTTAAGGTCACTATTATTTGGATTATCTTC
The DNA here is from genome assembly GCA_964547265.1 of uncultured Candidatus Cloacimonadota bacterium. Lineage (GTDB taxonomy): Bacteria > Cloacimonadota > Cloacimonadia > Cloacimonadales > WRIO01 > JALNXV01. The sequence continues at coordinate 6,438 of CAZJNG010000120.1, forward strand.
ATAAAGTAATTGAGCAAAGCCTATAATCGAGTTTAAAGGTGTATTGAGATTGTGAACAATACCCTGAATTCTCCTACCAACTTCACCTAATCTGTTGATTCTTACCAGTTCAAACTCTAGAGATCTTCTAATTCTAGCTTGTTTTTGTCTTTCGGTAATATCATAAACTATACCAAAATACTCTTTAACATCATTTTCAGTAAAGGAGTGAATAGAAATAGAAACCTGTTTTTCTAAGTGGTCTAAATAATAAACATCTATTTCCAATTTATTATCAATAAATCTCTTATTTTCACAAGGGAAAACATCCCAAATCAAGGCATTATCCAGTTTGTGAGTCTCTAAAAGTTTATCAAAGGCTTTATTATAAAGTTTAATCTTTAACTCACTATCCAGCCAAAAGATACCAACATTGATTTTCTCTAATAACTCAAATGAAGTCTTTAATTGCTTTTGATAATCTAAAACAGCCATAGACATATTGTTGAAATATTCATATATTTGCAAAATTTCACCATGAGTTTTTTGATTTAGTGGAGAGATTAAGTCGGGCTTTTCAGAAATAGACTTCATCTTATCCACAAGATTCCATAAGGGATAAAATATTTTTTTTGAAATAATAGCTGATGAAATAGTAGTTAAAATCACCATAAAACTCAATGTAATAAAAATTATCAACAACATAAACTTTCTGAAAAAGAAATGTACTTCTCTGGGATACTGATAAACATATACTACTAATTAAAAACATAATTAATACAAACAATA
>CAZJNG010000121.1:0-7197 GCA_964547265.1 uncultured Candidatus Cloacimonadota bacterium
TAATAATATTTTAAAAGATATATTATCAGGAGAAAAAAGTTCAGACATTAATCCGGGATTAGGAGAAAGTAAGTTAATTGAGATCATAGGCCCAAACGGCTCCGGGAAATCTCATATCTTTAATAGATTATCTCTTTCTCTATTTTCCTCAGGTATTAAGCATTTAAAATATATACCTAAAAACCTATCTTTCAATCAAATCAAACATATTATAAAATTAACCACAAACATAACAGATGATGAATTCTACAGATACATAAAATCAGCTTGGGAATTCGATCATTGCACAAGATATGACTTCTTTTACTATCTAACCGAAACTTTAAACGAAAAAAACTTGTTCAAACCGTGTATATTACTAATTGATAACGCAGAATTACTAGATCAATATACCATTGATTTTTTGCAATACCTGGTTCAGTATGCACATGACAAAAACATTATCATAGTCACATTGAATACCATCGAGTTATTCCCTTTTTCTATCAAACACAAAATAAAATACCTCAATTCAAACGATATTAAAGCTATACTAAATGAACTATACCAAGAAAAAAATGCTTCCTTCGAAACAGAAGCAGAAGTATTAGAAAACATAAGCAAAGGAAATGTCTATATTCTTGAAAATATTCTTGAAAATATTTTATCTGAAGGATCAATAACAAAGTTCAAACTTCATAACTACATAGATAAAAAATTTGAAGTTAATACTATTTATAATGAAAAGATTGAAAGCTTAAACGACGATCAATTAGATATGCTCTTATTAATTTTCCTGCTCGATCAATCGGCTACTGATGAAGTACTCAAAGAAATTACAAACAAAAAACCCATTAAGATATCAAATGATTTAAAATTATTAAAAGATAAAGGATTTATTAATTCTCATGAAAATGTCTATATCATAAGAAAAGTTAATCTTTTTAAAGATATTTTCAACAAAATAGACCAAGTAAAAATTAACAACCTTGTCGATATAGTAATTGATTATCTTAAATCAAAAAATACAGAACACTATTATCTGTGTAGATACTATATGCTGAAACATGAGTATAAAGAAGAATATTTCAATGAGGTAATACAATACTTAACTCAATTATGCTCAAATGAAGCTTTACTTAATATCTATAATTTTATCCTTGAAAATCAACAAAAGATGTCAGAACAAGCAGATACTTTACAAAAAATTGGTATCATTAACAGAAAAATGAAAAAATTTGAGCTCGCAGCAGAGAATTTTAGAAAAGCTTTAAGATTTTTTGTCACTCAAAAAAAACCTCTAGAAGAAATCATCTATTTATTGGCTCAAACACTTTTTGATCTAAGTTCTCATAATTTTGCTCAAGAAATTTTAAAAACCTACTCTTCTGAAATTACAGATAACTACTGGAAAGCAAAATTGGCATTATTAAAAAGTGAAATTCTATCAGAAACCGAAGAATTCGATGAAGCCATCACTCTAATTGAAGAAGCATATCAAAACGCCATCTTAATAGAAGATAAACATAAAAGATATTATCTACATGCCGAAACAAAAAAGATTAAAGGTAAAATCTTTTACTACTCCAATTTATGGGATAAAGCAGAAATTTCATTTAAAGAAGCTGAATCACTCTATAAAGCTATAGATGATAAAAGAGGTCTGGCTGCTATTTATAATAATATCGGCGTTATAAAAGTTTTTCAAGGAGAATATGAACAAACTGAAAAATTATATCTGGCAAGCTTAGAACTCGAAAGAAAAAGTTATAATTTAGAAGGTATAGCCATCTGTTATAATAATCTAGGAGGACTTGCTGACGATCAAGAAGATTATAAAAAATCATTATTCTACTATAATGAAGCTCTAAAAATACAAAAATTCTTATCAGAAAGATATAATATCAGTAATTGTTACAATAATATCGGTGTAACATATATGGATAACGGCGACTATGAAAAAGCAGCTGAAGCCTTTGAACAATCACTTGAAACTGCAATAAATTTCGGATTGTTTAAAAATATAATCGCTGGTCTTAATAATCTTGGTGCTTTATTTTATAAATCAGGAAACTGGGCTAAAGCAATTGAATATTATGAAGAAGCAATAAAAAAATCAAATGAATCTGAGTTCATGGAAGGATTACTCAGGTCATACAATAACATAGGTGAGCTGTATGAAAAAAGAGGTGAGTATAATTTAGCTTTTGATTTATATTTTAAAGGTTATGAAATATTACCCTCTATCAATGATGAATACTTAAAAGCAGAATTATTCGGCAATCTTGGCAGCGTGCTAACCTGCCTACATAAATTTGGCGAAGCTTATGGATATTTAGTCGAAAGTTTTGATTTTTTCAAAAGCCTCAATGCTAAAGATAAGATTATTGAAGGTGCCTTGAAACAAGCAAATTATTTTATTTTTACCAGGAATTTCGAAAGTGCCGACTATTATCTTAATTATGCACTCAAACTGGCAAATGAACTTAATCATTACTTTCATATAGCTATGGTAAAATATTATAGGGCAATACTGGAAAGAAAGAACCCACAAATTGCAAAAAAACTCCTTGAAGAGGCAATCAATTATTTGAAAGATTCTAAACATAAATTTGAACTATCTTTAGTTTTTTATGAGTATTCATCAGTTCTAAATCAGCTTGGAGAATGGGAAAATGCTTTAAATATTCTCAATAACAACATTAATATCGTCAAAGAGTTTGGTGCAATAAAATTTTTAGAACAAAATGATTTACTGATTCAAGAGATAACCAAAAAGCATGCTGTTGATTTAAAAGAATCAAGATTTCAAGAATCAATTCTTAATAAATATTCTGATATTATTTCTAAGCTTAATCAAATATCAGATTTTGATGTTATACTCGAGTCAGCATTAAAAAACATAGTTGATTTCGCAGAAGCAGACGGTGGAGTTTTATGCTTATATAACTCAAGAGCCTTACCTGATTCATGGGAATATAAAATATTTAAGAATTATTCTAATGAAGAAAAAGACTACGATACCATGATGGAGTTAATGCTAAAGTCATATAATGAAAATAAAAATCATAATTATAAACAACCTCATTTCGCAATTAAATATAACGATATTAGCACCTTTAACCTTAGCCTAAGAAATCATACTCATGGAGTAATATTACTGTTTAGCAAACACGGAACTCATTATTTCGCCGAGAAGATGATTAACTTGATAAGCTCGTTATGTAATCAGGTTATCGTCATGATAGAAAATATCCGATATAGTAATTTAAGTAAGTCTCATGCTGTTTTAAGAGAAGAACTTGAGTCTTCTAATCAGTTCACCAATATTGTTGGAAAAAGCTCTAAAATGACTCAAATCTTTGAACTTATAGATAAAATTAAAGATGCACCTACCAGCATTCTTGTCGAAGGACCAAGTGGAACAGGTAAAGAACTTATAGCCAGAGCTATACATTATAACAGTAACAGAAGAAACAAGAAATTTGTTGCTCAATATTGTGGAGCTTTACCGGAAACACTGTTAGAAAGTGAGCTATTTGGGCACATAAAAGGTTCCTTTACCGGTGCAACTTATGATAAAAAAGGTTTGTTTGAAGTAGCAGACGGAGGAACATTTTTCCTTGATGAAATTGCTGATATAAGTCTTTCTACTCAAGCAAAATTATTAAGATTCTTACAAGAAGGCGAAATAAAAAGAGTAGGTTCTACAAAAACCGAAAAGGTAGATGTAAGAGTTATTTGTGCAACAAATGTTAAGCTTATTGATAAAGTTAAGAAAGGTGAATTTAGACTTGATTTATACTACAGGCTTAATGTCATCAGAATTGAAGTTCCTTCTCTTAAAGACAGAAAATCAGATATACCGCTCTTAGCAATACATTTTTTAGATAAATATAATTCTAAAATAAAGAAAAAAGTACTTGGAATTACTGATGAATCCATGAAATTTCTCCAGAATTACGAATGGCCTGGCAATATAAGACAACTTGAAAACGAAATAGAAAGAGCTGTAACTTTAGCAGAACCGGAATCATATATTAAGCCTTATGATTTATCGGAAGAAGTATATAAATTTTCTGATAATACTGACGCTGTTACTTTGTACAACAATAACTTAAGCCTTAAAGATGCAACTGAACAGTTAGAAAGAAAAATGATCGAAAGAGCAATGATAGATTGCAGATGGAATCAAAGTCAAGCATCTAAAATTTTAGGCATAAGCAGACAAGGATTAATAAAAAAACTAAAAAGATACGAAATTGAAGAGGAATAGACTAATTCATGATAACTCAAGATAAAGATTTCCCTTTTTTTGATTGCATTATAATTGACATTGAAACAACCGGATTAAGTTATACAAAGAATGAAATAATTGAAATTGGAGCAGTTCGGTATTCTCAAGGAAAAATTGTAGATAAATTCTCTCAATTTATAAAACCTGAAAACGAGGTTCCTTTATTCATTCTGAAATTAACAAAAATTAAAGAATCTGAACTAGAACAAGCAGATAAAGCAAAGAGTGTCCTAAGAAAGTTTCTTAAATATTTAAATCAATCTGATTTACAACAAAACGAAATTATCATCTGTCATAATGCAGAATTTGATATAAACTTCTTAAACTATCATCTGCAAAAACATAATTTATCCGAACTCCATTACCCAATACTTGATACAATGATACTAAGCAGAATTTTCTTACCTTTTTTAAAAAACCATCAATTAGGTACGATAGCAGATTACTTCAACATTGATTTATCTCAGGCTCACAGAGCTATCTTTGATGCTGAAGCAACAGGTACGGTTTTCCACCGCCTAAATGATTTCATAATAAAGTATGTTCAAGCTGAACAAATAGGATTCCTTACTACTATTACAGAATATATTAATAAAAACAAAGAGTCAAAATCTCAAAAGTTTTTAAGGTCTAAATATGAGTCAAAAGATATTGGCGTAGAATCTTTGTTGGAATACTTGATAAAACTTCGAGATTACATTGTAAGAAAAACTTTAAACAGAGAATTAACAGACAAAAACCCTTATAATTTTAGTCATTATAATTATATAGATATTTCGTCAGACAACTCAACAGTTCCTGAGATTGATGAGATTTTTGGAGAAAACGGTTCTTTTGATAAAAGTTTTGACAATTATGAGTTAAGAGATGGTCAGATTGAAATGTCAAAAAGTGTCTTGGATGCTTTTAGAAATGAGCAATTCTTATTAGCGGAAGCAGGAACCGGAGTCGGAAAATCTTTAGCTTACTTGATACCATCTTTAAAATTTTCTATTGAAAAAAATAAAAAAATAGTTATTTCAACCAATACCAAAAACCTACAAGAGCAGTTATTATTTAAGGATTTGCCTTTAATAAGTAAAGCAATAGACTTAAAGTTTTCAGCAGTTTTGATTAAAGGTAGAGATAACTATTTATGTATAAGGAAATGGCAAGAGATATTTGAGTCTTTTACTTTAAAACAAGCAAACATTAATTTCAACAGTTACGAAGCTTATGGGCTTTTATATTTATATTTATGGGTTGCAAATACAAAAACAGGCGATGTTGCGGAAAATTCTTCCTTTTCAAGTTCACCATACACATTTATATGGAAGAGGCTAGCCACCGACAGACATTTATGTTCAGGCAGAAAATGCCGTTTTTATAAAAGATGTTTTTTAATGGACATCAGACAAAGGGCAGAAAATGCCAATATTGTAATTATAAATCATTCTTTATTGTTTTCTGATTTTCAAAATGAGCAATCATCATTAGGTGACATTTCATATTTAGTATTTGATGAGGCACATAATCTTTTAAATTCTGCTTCATCATATCTTGGATTTTCACTTTCATATCCTGATATTCAGAACTTTATAAATAATATTTTTGCTATTAAAAATTCATATCAAACAGGTATGCTTATTAATCTGAAAAATGCCTCTCTAAAAAGTAAAATACCTCCGGTTGAAAAAGAAAATCTAATAAAAGACATTGATGAATTAACTGACTTTATGGAAGAAAATAACAATATTATCGAAAAACCTTTCAGATTGGTTGCTGATAATGTAACTCTATACGGAAGTTACAATAAGTATCGCATAAAAGACTCTTTCATTAAAAATGACAATAATAAAATCTCTTTTAAACTAATTATTGAAGCATTGTCTGATATCCGTGAATATCTTACAAAACTATTTAAAACCTTAAAAAAGATTCAACTTTCCATTTCAGTTCATGAAGCAAAAAATTTCAATGATCAAGATATAATGCTTGATTTCCTTGAAAAGGTTTCTGATAAGATTATACAGTTTTTAAAACAGATTGAGTCATTAACAAGCCCTGATTTTGAAAAATATGCATATTGGTTCTCCAATTTAGAAGTAAATATTGATAATTACCCCAAAGGTCTTTTTAACTATGCACCTATTCTAGTAAATGACATACTCCCGGAAATAATGTATTCGAGAGTTAAGTCGATTATTTTTACTTCAGCGACCATGAGTTTAAGAGGAAACTTTAAGTTTTTAATTTCAAGTTTAGGGTTAGATAATTTTTCAGAAAACAAGAATCTACAAACTAATAGTGGTAATTCCATAGATAAACTAGTGCAGAAAATAGTTCCGTCACCTTTTGATTATGATAAACAATCATTAATAATCAATACAAGTTTTTTGCCTGCTGTTTCAGACTCTTATTTTATTCCTCAAAGTAAAGAGCTAATAAATGCAATTTTAGAGAAAAACAAGGTTGGTTCTATGATATTGTTTACTTCTTACAAGGATTTGACAGCTATGTATGAAGCACTAGAACAACCCTGTTTTGAAAAAGATATTTTACTGCTTGCACAAGGAATTAGTGGAAGTAGAAATGCAATCCTTAATCAGTTTATTGATAAAGGTAATGCTGTGTTGTTGGGAACAAGTTCTTTTTGGGAAGGTGTTGATGTACAAGGAGAATCATTATCATTGTTAGTACTTTACAAGTTACCTTTTCAAGTTCCCTCAGAACCAATAGTTGAGGCATATTTAGAGAAGTTGGACAAAGAGGGTAAGAATTCATTCATGCATTATTCACTTCCTAATGCTTTACTCAAAATGCGCCAAGGGATAGGTAGATTAATTAGAAGTAAATCAGACAGAGGGGTAATATTAATACTCGATAACAGGATTTCAACAAAATATTACGGAAAGTATTTTGAAGAAATAACACCCACGAAA
>CAZJNG010000122.1:0-4568 GCA_964547265.1 uncultured Candidatus Cloacimonadota bacterium
TATTTTCAATCAATAGCAATAATGATTTTTAAAAAATTCGGGGTATGCGTGTTTTTTTGAAAATATTGAAAAACTATTGAAGTCGGTACCGATAAGGCTCGTCTCGGCTGTCTTTTCGCACATAGTTCAGCAATCTTATGCCCTGACGAGCCGTCAGGGTTCCGGTTTTAAAGTTTTTAACATTATTAGACAGCTTTTACCGGAGGCTGTGACAAAATTACTGTTGTGCAAACACCCTTGTTTGCACCTAAAAGTATAAGTAGTTTATATTCAGTGAGTTAGAAGACAACAAGCAAGGGTGATTATTGAACAATTCTACCTTTTGAGACAAGCTCTACTAAGCTTTGATAATCAAACGGCTTGCCTGATCATAAATATCTATCATCTCAAAATCAGTAATACATACATCTCTTACTTGATAAATACAAGGGACCTCCAAGAGGGAAAACCAACTTGGAGGTCCCTTGTTGTTACCTTGAAGTTTATATCTTCAAGCCCAAAGCCGGACTTGAATTGCAAAGCACTAAGTGAGTGTGAGTTAAGAGTGGCGACAATATCAAGAGCTATCCTTTAAATTTTTTCTAACTTCGAGATTAAAATATCAAGAGCTTGTTATGATTTTGGATTTTTCGTTGTGTTGAGAATTTCAGGATCGGACGAGCCGTCCGATTACCAAATTAATAGATCAGACGAGCCGTTTGATTACCAAATTAATAGATCGGACGAGCCGTCCGATTACCAATTTAATGATTTTCGATCAATAAAAACTTAAAATAATAAAATTCTTTTAGCATTTTATTAATTCAAACCTTTATTAATCTCGAATAAAATACCAAATAATCCCTTCCCTGGGAATCCGCAAGGCGGCAAGAATCCCTTCTTAATATTTGGCATTAGTTAAACAACTTGTTCAATCATATCGTCCGGTAAAAGGCGATATTTAATGTCATAATCCACATCATCAACAATTAATTGTTTTGCTTTGTTAATTTTAACATTAATCAAGATAGGTCCTTTAAGATTTGCAGTCATTCTTGAAGGTTCACGAGGAACAGTTACAAGAACAAGAACAACAACATCTTCAGCTTTTTCAACCTCAATATCTTTTAAATCTGATCTTTGTGCATTTACCACATAATCAGCTTTAAACAGGTTTGGATCAGTTACAACAAAAGCTAAAGCCGGTTCATCAATTGCTTGCATCCATTTTAAGGGAGAGCTTTCATCAACATCAAGTAAGACGAATCTTTTAGCATCCGGGAATCCCAGAATTCCTGAAGGAAAAGATATAATTGTGTTTTCGTTCACTTCAATTTCTCCGAATCGAGTTGTGTAGATTTTCATTTTTTACTCCTTGTTATTTGGTTATAAATATTGCATTAAACTTTTTGGAAACATTTTTGTAAGAGCTGTTACTGCTGAATTAAGTGCATTTTCTGTCATGGCAAATTTTGTTAAAAGCTCTACAACATCAACTTTTTCAATATTTTGAATATTCTCTAATACATTTTCCTGTAATGAAACAAGATTACTTTTTGATATTTCTAGTCTGTTAAGAGCTAAACCGGAAGCTGTTACCATTGGTTGCATGGTAGATTGTAACTCATCCAATTTTCCGATTGCATCTGAAATCTCTATGTTGTTACCATGATCAAGAGCATATTTTAACTGATACATAGAATCAAAAAATCCTGTATCTTCAAACAGTTCTTGTCCTGTTACATTTGTCATTACTCTGCTATAAGAATTATTGTTAAATTCAACCTTTACATTATCTCCCATATACTTACCGGAAACAACACTAAGCCTGAATTCATCACCTTGTTCAATATAACCTCTGTCAAAAACCAGACTTAAGCCGGTATTATTTCCTTCTTTATCATAAATATGAGCTGTGTCATTTCCTAAGGTAATAGTTCCTGACCATGTGCTACCTCCATCTTCGGATATTTGATATTTGGCAGTATTTGTAAAAACAGATCCTTTTGCTGTACCTGAATCAACAAATTTTATAATAAAATCACCTGTACCTTCATATTCACCATGAACAGTTACAACCTCATTATATGAGTTATTAGTAGAAGCATAAGGAGTTAATACTCTTCCATTCAAAGAGTACGCTTGTTCATTTCCGTTAGTACCTGCAAATAAATACCTGTCTCTCATTTTGGTATTTGCCACTCCTATACTTTCATCAATCAACTGTTGAATCTGGTCCGCCGCTATCTGTTTTTCCATATCAGAGGCTGTTTCAGTTGAAGCGGTCATAGCTATTTCTCTAGCCCTGATAACAACATCCTGCAAATGATTAAGTGCAGAATCAGTAGCCTTTAAATATTCTTCAGCATCTGCAATATTTTTCACATATTGGTCATAAGCAGAAGAATTTCCTTTGTGTTTTATAGCTAATGCAACTCCGGCAGGATCGTCAGAGATCTTATTTATTCTTTTTTCTGATGACATCATTTCATTATATTTGTGATAATCTGAGAGATTTCTGCTAACATTGTTTAACAAGCTCTGATAAGTTGAGTTTGTTGTGACACGCATTTTTACTCTCCTTTTCTTTAAGTTATTTATTTCTTCTGTTTTGAAGAATTTTATTAAGATTAATCAGTTGTTCATTATCGACATTAACGATAGAAGCTTCTTTATTCTCTTCTAAAATCTTATCATATATTTCTTTGCGATAGACAGGAGTATCTCTTGGAGCAACAATACCAATTCTGATTGCGTTTTTTGTAATATCTGTGATTACCACTTCAATGTTATCGCCTATACAGATTGACTCGCCTATTTTTCTTGTTAAAACTAACATAAAACACCTTCCCTGATCCTTATAATGTTTAAAACTTTCATCTTGCTAATCCTATAATTGTTTTAATCATATCATCAGCGATACTGATTATCTTAGCAGCTGCTTGATATGCTTGTTGATATTTCATTAGATTAGCTGTTTCTTCATTTATAGAAACGCCTTTTACTGATTCTCTAAATTTATCAGTTTGCTTACTAAGCATTGAGGTTCTTTCAGCATTTTGATTCGCTGTTTTTACATCTCTGCCTATTATATATATATAGTCTGCAAAGGACTCAGTGAGAGTCTTATCGTCAAACACTTTACTATTTCTTAAATCAGTTATTGCCAAGGCAATCTTATTGTCGCCTGCCTGTCCTGAAGAGGAAACTGCTATATTTGCAGGATTTTCCAATATTTCATTAGATAATTGAAAATTCCTTACTCCGGTAATTTCGGAATTAAAAAAATATCTGCCGGCAGTAGCAGGACTTGTAATATCATAGCCCTTAAGATGAATATTATTTATTTCTTCTGTAAGTTGTACTGCGAGATTGTCCAGTTGAGACATATACTCAGGTAATACAATATCTCTAAGGTCATAAATAGCTTTTATTGAACCTGAATCAAGTCCGCTAATTTTTGATCTGGTATTACTCCATATCAGATAAGTTTCTTGTTCATTTGTTTCAAGATTGGTAGATTCGGTAAAAACAAGCTTATTGGAAACATTATTTCTAACAAGTTCGTCTGTGCCGAAATACACACTGATAGTGCCGTTATCCCTTTGATGTACTTGTACATTTCCATATTGAGACAACTCATCAATTAATAAATCAAACTTATCAAGGTAATCATTTGCAGGTGTATTTGAATTTCTGTTTTGCGAGATTTGATTTGATAACGAAGCCAATTCCTCAGATATGTCATTAATTCTATTTGCTGTATCTTGCAATGTAAACTTTAATGATTCTCTTGACTCTTCAATTGAGTTATATAAGTTCTTAAAACTATCTGTCATTTGACTTGTGGCATCAATCACATCATTTCTGTGAACCTCACTATATGGGTTGTTTGCTAAAGCTTCCCATTTGCTAAAAAAATTGTTAATCATTGAGCTTATACCGTATTCTGATGTTTCTAAAATGCTTTTTTCTAAGTGATTAAGGTTTGAAGACATAGAATCCCAATAACCTGTATTGCTATTCAACTTTCTAAACTCTGTGTCAAGGTGCAAATCTCTCATTCTCTCCAAACGAACCACATCAACACCTGTTCCATAAAATCCATGTGCGTCGCTGACAGGAATAGATGATTCTTGAATAACTCTCTGCCTGCTATAACCTTCAGTGTTAGCATTAGATATGTTATGAGCAGTAACCTCAAGATTCTTTTCTGTTGCAGTTAATGCTTTCTTGCCTATGGACAACATGTTAAACATGGCTTATTCTCCTTTTGGATACTACAGGGTTAAACAGACTCTTATCCCATTCGGAAAAGACCAGTTTTAAACTATCATTAACGATTTGAACATTTATCTCGTTTTGATTATTTTGATATGGTTGGAAATTAATCTCCATCATACCCATAATAAATGGATCTAAAAACTCTGAATTTGTTTTATTATTTACAAATTCTTGACTTAAAAGTCTCAGCCCTTTACCCTGCAATAATAAATTAAACATTTCTATACCCTTGTGTTTAAAAGAATTGAACTTCTTTTTTGCGGAATCATACCTACTCTGCTGTAAACTCTGTCTTTATCGATAAT
>CAZJNG010000122.1:4578-7188 GCA_964547265.1 uncultured Candidatus Cloacimonadota bacterium
TCCTTGTTATCTGCAGAAAGTTTATCAATCTTTCTTAAAGTGTTTGCAAATGATTCAAATAAAAGTCTTGCTCTCTCTGCTAACTCTTCTTCATGAAAAGCTTGATCTACAGTCTTTAAACTGTTTTGTGAGACATCAACATCTCTTAAAATGAACAATGTTTCCATTAAATCATTTCTGATAGTGGTAGCACGGTGAGCACGACTAACAAATATTGCAGTTTGTTGACTTATTTTTTGAAACTTTTTGATATTCCATTCAATAAGTGCCTCTTTTTGGTCAGCAAGGCAGATTAATACCTCTTGATAAGAAGCAATTTCATTTTCCCAACTGCGGAAGAAATCATTAACTATAGCTTCCATTTTTCTCTCCTTTACTCTGTAAAATTACTGAAATAATCTAAAACTCTTTTTATGTAATTTCTTGTCTCTCTAAACGGTGGTATGCCTTGATACTTTCTCACATTTCCCGGTCCTGCATTATAAGCAGCCAAAGCAGTTTCAGTATCTCCAAATCTATCAAGCATCTGTTTAAGATACCTTGTTCCGCCCATTATATTTTCTCTAGGGTCAAAAGAATCATTTACACCTAATTCTTTTGCTGTGCCGTCCATTAACTGCATCAAACCTTTTGCACCTGCTGAGGAAACTGCCTGTGGATTAGCATAACTTTCCTGAGCAATAACTGCTTTTATTAAATTTTCATCAACATTGTATTTTTCTGAGGCTTGTTTAATTATTGGTTCATAACTTTGTAATCTGCCTATAAGTGTTTTTGGTTGTGCAATTAATTGTGGTTTATTAATATTTTTAGTTTCAAAATTCTTTTGTGTAGTACTCTGAGGTTCAGGTACACCGCTCAATCTTCGAGAAGAAGGCAATTTGGCTTTATCGAGATGTTCAATTGCATCAGGATTTATTTGACTTAAAATCTGTTTAGCCAATCCAAAAGATTGAGTACTGGCAATATTTTCAGATATACTACCAATAAACATGTCTTGATAGAAAGAACTTCCCGCTTGACTACCGAAAAATCCTTCATTATCTAATGATTGAGTCATCGAACTAAGCATTTGTTTAATCATCATTGATTCAAAATCAATTGCTGCTTTAGCTGCTTTTTCTGCATATTCAGGACTTAGATTTTCCTGTATTCTTTGCATCTTTTCAGCTTCTTTTGTCCTGATACTACTATCAAGATTCATGTCCATAGCTTTGATAGAAAGTTCCATTATAATATCCTCAATTCGGCATGTAAAGCACCTGACTCTTTTAGAGATTGAAAGATTGAAATCATATCTCTTGGTGATACTTTGATTGCATTTAAAGCCTGTGCTAACTCTTGCACTGTGGCAGATTGCATCACGAACACTCTTGAACTTTCCTGTGCAGTAACTGAAGTTGATTCTGTTTCTAGTGTAAAAGGACCTGCAGTCATAGTGTCTTGATTGCTCTGTACTTTTATAATTAGATTTCCGTGTGCAATCGCAACCTCATTTATCCTAACATTGCCACCTGCAACAATAGTACCTGTTCTTTCGTTTATAATCACTCTGGCGTTTTGTTGAGGAGTAATTTCTAGATTTTCGATAACTGAAATAAAAGTCACAATGTTTGATTCAGCTATAACATTATCCGGAATTACTACTGTAATATTGGCAGCATTTTCTGCTAATGCTATCCTGTCTCCTATAATGGTATTGATTGCTTCAGCTACTCTTTCCGCAGTTGTAAAATCTGCACTAAAAAGCTGTATCTGCAACTGACCTTCATTTACTAATTGGGAAATATTTTCACTTTCTACAATCGCTCCATTTGGAATTCTTCCTACATTTGTATAATTTTTTCTTACTTTAGTATTTTTAATCTCTTCATTAAACCCACCAAACGAAACAGCTCCCTGTGCAACCGCATACTTTTTATTATCCTGACTAATTAGTGGAGTCATCAATAAAACTCCGCCCTCAAGACTTCGAGCATCACCGATAGATGAGACAACGACATCAAATGAAGATCCGGGTCTGGCAAAAGGAGGTAATGTTGCGGTTACCATTACTGCCGCTACATTGTTTGGTCGGATACGATTTTGTGGAACTGTTAATCCAAAATGTTCTAACATATTATTTATGGATTGTATGGTTGCTTGTGAAGCCTGACTATCGCCGGTTCCTTGTAAACCAACAACTAAACCATAACCTATGATTTGTTTGTTATCCATACCGCTTATCTTACTTATGTCTTTGAGTCTTGTCTGTGCAGTGAGCATCATTATAATGCTACTCAAAATCATTATTAAGATTATCCTTTTCATAATATCTCCATTTATTTTTACTGTTTTTTCTTATAAAATCAAAGGGGGAATCTCTTCCCCTTTTGAAAACCGAACCGAATGGGCGTCCCCGATAATTTTACGAGAGGTGCTAGGCTATTTAACATTCTCTACATTAACACTCTATGTTTGTCACTCGAAATCATATAAATGCAATCGCTGTGCCATTCATACTTCCATAAAGCTAATCAAATGTCTAACATGACATTAACTACAAGATGATTTGTTTTAAATTTCTACACAACCTAAAAACAAGAAAATTTTTCCTGTCCTGACAATTTT
>CAZJNG010000123.1:0-7166 GCA_964547265.1 uncultured Candidatus Cloacimonadota bacterium
GGAATCTCTTGAAGAGTTAAATTTAACCGGTTTGGCAAAACAAAAAGCATACACCTTATCAGGAGGAGAGAGAAGAAAACTAGAAATTACAAGATCACTAGTTACAAACCCATCTTTTTTATTAATGGATGAACCTTTTGCCGGAGTTGATCCTCTGGCTGTTGCAGATATTCAGGATATTATTCGAAAGCTCAGAGAAGAAAAGAATCTAGGTATCTTGATAACCGACCATAATGTTGCTGATACGCTTTCGATTGTTCAAAGAGCTTATGTAGTCTTTAAAGGGAAAATTCTCATATCAGGTACATCAAAAGAGTTAATTAACGATCCTGAAGCCCGTAAAGTTTATTTGGGTGATAGGTTCTTAAATCCTATATTTGAGTAAATTATGAACAATAAAATACAACAGATAGCTTCAATAAAGCAAACACAAGAATTAAGCTTAAAACCTCAAATGATTCAATCATTAAAAATGCTGACTCTTCCAATGCTTGAACTTGAAACTTTGTTAAAACAAGAAATCATAGATAACCCAATGCTTGAAATAACTGAACAATGGGATGAAGATAATGATGAATCACAGGTTGAGATTAAAGACGAAGAAAATGAAGAAATAAAGAAAACAATAGAAGAAGCAAAAGAATTATCTGAAATTCTTGATAGTTGGAATGAATTTCACTCCGACATTCGGTCAGGAGCTGATTCCTCCGAAAAAGAAGAAGATACAAATTATGAAAACTTTTTACAAGTTGAAGACAATCATAAACTTGATTTCATTAATCAATTTGATAAATACAGATTACCGGAGACTCATTACTATTATATATATGATTTAATAGATAATTCAAATGCTTATGGTTTCTTACCTGCGGATTTTGATATATATGCATTGGCTTCAGAGTATAATATCGATTCAGAGAATGCAGAAGATTTACATCAATTAATACTTAGAACATACCCCAGAGGTATTTCAGCTCGTTCAATAAACGAATGTCTTTACTACCAACTTGAAGATTTTGAGTTTAAAGATAATTTATTAACTTCAATCATATTAGAAGATTTTGATTTGCTTATACATCGCAAGTATTCTCAAATTGCAAAAAAATATGGAGTGACTGAAAATGATGTTATAGCTTGCCGAGACAGAATAGCAAAACTTGACCCTAAACCGGGAATGCGTTTAAATGCCGGTAAAGCTCAGTATATTGTTCCTGATCTAATTGTAGTTAAAGTAGAAAATGAATTTGAGATTATTATTAATGATTTCAGTATCCCCAAAATATCACTTAGTAGAAGTTATCATAATATTTTGTCAAAAATGGGTAAAGATAAAGATGCGGTTACTTATGTGAGAAATAAGATTAATTCGGCAAAATTTTTAATTAAATCTGTATTTTTAAGAAACAGAACACTAGAACGAGTGATGCGTTCTATTATAAATCACCAGAGAAACTTTTTTTATAACTCAAGCGGTACTCTTGATCCTCTAACATATTCAATTATTGCTTCAGATCTTGGAGTCAATGAATCTACAATTTCAAGAGTAGTTAAAAGTAAATATGTAGATACACATTATGGGATTTTTTGTTTAAAAGACTTTTTCTGTTCAACGGCAGGAAAAGATAAAAATTATGATGCTGTTTCCAGGCAGAATGTACAACAACAAATAGAAAAACTTATTAACGATGAAGATGTATCAAATCCTTTGTCAGATCAAGAAATAGTTGAAATCCTAAAAGAAAGAGGAGTTAGTGTTTCAAGAAGAGTAATCGCAAAATATAGAGACGAGTTAAAAATTCCTAATAGTAGGTTAAGGAGAAAATAATGGAACATTTTAAAACAGCAGTAATTGGTGGTGGACCGGGCGGTTATGAGACTGCTATTAGATTTAATCAATTAGGTATTTCAACAATATGTATTGAGAAAGAACGACTAGGAGGAGTTTGTCTTAATTGGGGATGTATCCCAACAAAAGCTTTAGTTAAGGTGGCAGACCTTTATCATGAAATGAAAAATGCTAACGAGTTTGGTTTGGATAGATTTGAATCTGAGATAAATTACGAAAATATCTATAACCGAAAAAATAATGTTGTTGAAAAGCTAGTCTCCGGGATTGAGTTTCTTTTTAAAAAAAGAGAAATTCCCGTAATAAAAAAAAATATAACAAAAATAGAGAAAAAAGATAAGCAATTCATTCTATTCTCAGATAATGATGAAATTATTTGTAGCTCTGATCACATTGTGATTGGTACAGGCTCAGTTCCAAGAGAACTTGATTTCTTGCCGTTTGATGGTGAAGTAGTATTATCATCAGATCATATTTTATCCATGAAATCCTTGCCTGAAAGCTTAGCTATTATAGGTGGTGGAGTTATTGGTTGTGAGTTTGCTTGTATCTTTTCACAGTTAGGCGTTAAGGTTGAAATTATTGAGTTTTTACCCGAAATAGTTCCTACTGAAGATAATGAAATCTCGAAAAGATTATCAATGGCTCTAAAAAAGGCAGGTATCAAGATTCATACAAAAACTGCCGTGGAAGCGGGGAAGAGGTGTGAGAATGGAATCGAGTTAAGTCTTTCTAACGGGAAAACATTGATAGCTGAAAAAGTATTAGTTAGTGTTGGCAGAAAACCTTTTTTTAATATTGATACTCAAGGATTTGTGATTAATCAAGAAAAAGGGTTTATCCTTATTGATGATGACTGCCAAACAAATATAGAAAATGTTTTTGCTATTGGTGATGTAACAGGAAAACTAATGCTTGCTCACACTGCAAGTAAACAGGGTCTATTAGTTGCCGATGTCATAGCAAAAAAACTTTTAAATAAAGAAAGAACCATAAAGCCTATAGAGTATAAAAATATCCCTAATTGCATATTTACTAACCCCGAAATTGCATCATGCGGATTAACAGAACAACAAGCTAAAGAACAATA
The DNA here is from genome assembly GCA_964547265.1 of uncultured Candidatus Cloacimonadota bacterium. Taxonomy (GTDB): domain Bacteria; phylum Cloacimonadota; class Cloacimonadia; order Cloacimonadales; family WRIO01; genus JALNXV01. The sequence goes on from CAZJNG010000123.1 coordinate 2,937, forward strand.
TCAAGACATAAAAATTGGTAAGTTTCCATTTGCCGCTAATGGTAAAGCTCTGGGGATGGGAGCAGTTTTTGGTTTTGTGAAAACCATTGTTGATGCAAAAACTGATTTAATAATTGGTATGCATATTATTGGACCTATGGCTACTGAATTAATAGCACAAGCCTCAATATTGATTAATACTAAAACAAAAGCTGAAGAAGTTTCTAACATAATATTTGCTCATCCAACTATATCTGAATGTATTATGGAATCTATTGAAGATACACATAAACTTGCAATTCATACTATTTAAAAAAAAATGTTTACAAAGTATGAAAATCAAGTTATATTATAATAAGAACGAATAAGAAAGGGGTTGATTATGCAAATCACCATAACAGCACGCCATTTCGAATTAACTAAGGCTATAAGGGATTCTGTAGAAGAATCTTGTGAAAAATTAACTCGTTATTTTGACCACATTATTAATATTCACATGACTCTAAGCCTTGAAAACAGTCGTAATATTGTTGATGTTTCTTTACACGCTTCAAAATTTAATTTACAAGCACAAGCTGAAGCTATGGACATGTATGTTGCTATTAATGAAGCTATCGAGAATATGGAAGCTCAAATCAAAAAACTAAAAGACAAAGTAACCGATCATCAAAAAAGAAGAATCAAAGATGATCCCAAATTTGTTTATGCTAATCTATACGAACATAACTCAGCTGAAAAAACTAAAAGAGTAGTAAAAACAAAAAGAATGGTTGCTGACACAATGTCTGTTAGTGATGCAATTGATCACTTTTCTGAAATTGAAGATGATTATTTCATTTTTAAAAATTTAGAAACAGATCGTATTAATGTACTTGTTAAAAAAGATAAAGATTTCTTTAAACTTTTAGAACCTTAGATTTATAGTACTTAAATTTATTAACAGCAGGCTTTAACCTGCTGTTAATTTTTAAATAAACTCAAGTTTACATAATATAGATTATGAAGATACATGGGAAGTTTTAGTGATATATCTTCATCAATCTAATATGATCTAAATCTTACATGCCTATACTGATGAATTATCTCTGTTGTGTTATTTTTATTCTTCTGTTCAATACAATCTCGTTGTGTAGTTGAATAAACGACCGTTCTATCTTTATCTTTTAGATACTTTACTAAATTATAAGTCGCTCCGAAATCACCTTGAACAAGGAAAATATCGTTTTCTTTAGCATTAGCTTCAATCCAACCGGTAAAAGGATTCACATTTATCTCTTCTAATGAAGGATCAATATTTGACCATTTTTCCTGTAAGCAATTTGGCAAATACATAAATATATCAATTTTCCATAAATCTTGAGCTTCCTTTATTTGATCTTCACTCAATCTATGAGAAAAAAATAAAAACATTTTAATCATTATAAACCTCCAAATTTAATTAAATACAAACTGTTTGACTTGTCAAGTATTTTTATTAGAAATTCATTATATAGCGGATATTTCCACCACCAAATCCATTAACGCTCGCAACATGACTTAATGATATTCTTAATTTTGACAGTTCATTGAAAAATATTTCTGTACTTAATTCAACTTTATCCTCATAGCCTTTATTAGAAACCTGAGAAAATTTGTAAAAATTATCTTCACCATTGATATTGTAAATTGATGAAAAATATGATAAGCTATAATCTATATAATTAGTATGATAATTAAATCTAATCTCAGGCATCAGGTCAGTTCTCTTAATGTTATAATTGTAGATATTATCATATTTTAAATATAGATTTACCAGGTTTACTCCGGAAATAATGCTAATTTTATCGGAAAGAATACATTCAGTTTTAATACTGTTTTCAAAAGTCTTTTGTTTTAATGAATAACAATCTTCAATGAAATAGTTATCTGTTTTATCACTGTAAAAATAATATCTATTTGATAGATGCAGATTTATAAAAGGATTTAAGGTATAGATAATATTGTTATTAAAATGGCTTAAGCGCTTACTTTGTTGAATTTTACCATCGTAACTTAATGGATTGTTAAAAATTCTTTTAAAGCCGTTTCCTGTTGTACCTTCAAGATATACAGTAAAATTATAATAGTTTTTTAAGAGATTCCATCTAAAATTTAAAGGAAAATTTTTCTGATGTCCCTCTTCCCTATTTCTCGGATTAAACAGTAAATCTTCTGCTATAATGTATAGGTTTAAATAATTGTCTTTAGCCTCATTATAAAATAACATATTTAATCCTAAATCCATATCTTCTTTAGTTACAACCGGATTGACGATAAAACCTGTCTCAAGTGACTCATAAATCTTGTATAACAACATTAATGCATTAAATTCTTGATCTGTTGTAAATATTCTGCCTTTATAATTACTATATTCATACCTAAATGAAAAATTGTCTGATAACTCATGATTAAACAATATTTCTTTATGTTCCATTAAGTCAATAGTTCCTACAGAACCATAAGTGAGTCTTATACCGTTGGATTTTATTCTATGTTTTTGCCATTGCATATCTTCATTATGATCAAAGCTATAGTTAATTCTTTCATGTAAAAATAATCGTTCTTGATCAAAATAGAACTTTTCTATTTCTGCGAATAAAAAAGTTTTATACATTGACAAAAAAAGAATTACAATCAGACTTAGTCTTTTCATTTTTACCTCTATATATATAACTCTAAGTAATGAAATTATTTACAATTTTTTTATTCTATTGCAAATATTAAGGCTATTCGCATTCTCATTGATATATCGTTTCAGTTCGATTTTTATTATGCAAAATTCTCTTTTTAAATAATATTAGCAACAGATTACACATTCTAGGCAATGTAAGATAAATATAAGCTAACATCTAGAAAATGTAGGTAAGGTACAGGAGACCTACAGGATGATCGGCCTCCTGTAGGTCTCCTGTTTGTTCCTTATACATTTCAAGTACTTAGCATTATAAAAAAAAATATACGATAACTAAACGAAATAAAAATAATTTTCAAATATCAAGCATTTTATTTATACTTATTAATTTACATATATTTAATAATAAAAAATAACATATTTTGATTGATTATGATTGGATTATTAAAATTCTCCTTGACAATGACAGGTTAAAATTTTTATTAAAATAAAAAACTATACAGCGAGATAAATATGAAAAATAAGCTTCTTTCAAAGTTTACAGTCTTATTGTTAATGATTGTATTTTTTATTTTTAATTTATATGGTAATAGAGCTATATCTAATGAAATGGTTTTTGTTGAGGGAGGAACTTTTACTTCTTTGGATTATGATTGGGAGGATGAAGAATATGTTTCTACTGATTATATCATAACCTTGTCTTCATTTTATATGTCTAAGTACGAGATAACACAGTCTGAATGGGAGACAGTAATGACAGGTAACAATAACGGCATATCTGCAAATCCGAGTATAACAAAAGACAATATTGATATGGATAATCCGGTTGATTTTGTTTCCTGGTTTGATAGTATAGTTTTCTGCAATAGAAAGAGTATTATGGAAAATCTAACTCCGGTTTATGTAAAACACGGACAAACAGACCCTGACTTGTGGGGAAATATACCTGTTTCAAGAGATGAAGCTAATGATTTAGAATGGATTTATCTTACAATAAATTTATCTGCAAATGGCTACAGACTTCCAACTGATATGGAATGGGAATGGGCTGCACGAGGAGGTCTTATTGCTCAACAATCAGGAACATTTTACACTCCTTACGCCGGTAGTGATACAGTTGATACAGTAGCTTGGTACAGAGATAATTCACAAAACAGAACTCACCCTGTTGGTTCTAAATCTCCAAATGAACTTGGTTTATTTGATATGACAGGTAATTTATGGGAATGGTGTTGGGATTGGTTAAGTCTGGATTTATCCGGAACTCACACTAATCCCCTTGGTGCAAATAAGGGTTTAACTCGTATATTACGCGGTGGAAGCTGGTATCAAAAATCAACTGATTGTATTATCCCCTTTCGCGTGTCAGGTTACCCTGAATCTCGTGGAAGTGATTTAGGGTTTAGACTGGTCAGAAACCAGTAAACTTTTGGGACTGTCCCTGAATATCAAAAAAACCTTTGTAGTTGGAACCGAGACGGCTCGTCTCGGCGGTTTTTTGAGCATAGTTCAGCAACCTTAATTTCATATTTTATACAAATTAAGAGATTATGAAGTCCTTTATTAATTGTATGCCCTGACGAGCCGTCAGGGTTCCGGTT
>CAZJNG010000124.1:0-4290 GCA_964547265.1 uncultured Candidatus Cloacimonadota bacterium
GTTAGGCTCAATGAGTATGATCTAAAAAACACAATCGATATAGTTTTAGAAGAGTTAAAGGTAAACGGAATATACGATGACATGCGTTCAAGATGGTTACCTGAGGTAGGTAATCCAAAACCAATGCCTGATTTTCATTTAAGAAAAACAGACGGTGTAATAAGATTTGGAACAGCATCTGTGACTGAGCCATTTTCCTTTGTTGATGGCAGCGGTAAGGTTGTAGGAATGGATATAGAGATTGCTCAGTATATTGCAATGAAACTTAATAAAAAACTCGAAGTGGTTAATATGGAGTTTGGTGCACTTATCCCTGCATTGTTGTCAAACAGAGTAGATTTTATTGGTGCATGTATAACTATTACAGAAGAACGAGCAAAGAGTGTTTTATTTTCTGATCCTTATTATATTGGCGGAATAGCCGCAATAGTTAGAAAATAACTTAGTTTAATGATTAATGACAGAGAGTTTGTTTTAAAATCTTTATTATGTGAAGAATATTTCATGTTGGAAGATTTTAATAGACTATTTAATATTATCAAAATTGTAATAGGACGGCTCGTCCGGTCAATATTTCAAAGTCTAAAATACTCTCTTCATATATCAAACATCGTCTGATTTGATTATGTTTTTTTTGAAAAATTATTTAAACCTAAAGCAAAGTGAGTTATAACAATCAATTAATATACTATAAGGATTAATCTATGTTTTTACTAGATATTGAAAATATCAGAATCGATAGAAACTATTTAACAATGCTGGAAGAAAAGAAAAAAAAATTATTCAGATTTTTAGTTTATGAAAAAAAACATAATAACTTAAAGCTATTTCGTACTTACTTGAAAAGCCTCCTCAGATTACAAGATTTAATGAATATGAAAAGTGCTCAGTTTGAGGCAAGTTCAAAGGCTCAAGCAGAACTTTATCTGAAAAATTTAATCAAGTCTTTTAGTTATATCATAGATGAAGTTATTGACAATAAATTACCAAAAGACCATAAAGACTTGATTTATTTGCATTATGTTACTGATCCTGATGCACATAAAAAACATCCCGGTTCATACAGGCACAGTCTAATAAAAGTAGGTAATCACGATGCACCTGAACCTGCAAGAATATTTTCTTTAGTTGAGAATATGTTTTATAATGGTGCTGAAATGTCTAATGCTATCATTAGAGCTATATATTTCCACCATGAACTTGTCAGAATTCACCCTTTTGCTGATGCAAATGGCAGAGTCGCTCGCTTAATGGAAAACTGGATACTTATGCATGATTTATATCCTCCTGTTATTATCTCTTCTGTCAAAGAAAGACAAGCATACATCCGTGACCTTGAAAAAAGCTTTGCTGAACTAGAAAGAACTCCTGATATAACTAATGATGCTACTACTAATTTTTTCAATAACCAATTAAAAAGACTTAATAATAGTCTGGACTATCTCTATGCAAGGCTAAAGCTATAACAGACTAAAAGAACAAAATATTGCTTATAAATTAACATAATCTTCTAAATGTTAATATTTCTGTTATTAACAACACAATTTTCTCTTACATCTAATTTATTGTTTAACTGTATCTTAATTATAATTTGCAAATGTTTAAAAAAGAATAAAAATTATGCTCATCGGCTTTACAATACATTGTTATTGTTGATGTGCTCCAAATATGCAAAAATAATACCAAATAATATCAATTTAGTAATGTCCTAAAACTGTTGTCTGATCCGAAGTATTGCCTTTAAAAACATCAACACCAACGGGACACCCAAACTCGTTTGTTAGTAAACCAATAGATATAATTTTAAAACCTTTTTTCCCATCTTTAGATTTTCCATATTCTGCTATTTCTGAATTATTGTAGTCACCTTCCAGCCAAATATTTGTTATATCATATAATACCAAATTGCCATTAGTTAAATGTTTTTTAGCTAAAGTTGACTCTATTTTTGATTTTCGTGTTAATAAAAAATCCATAGCAGTGTAACAATCTTTATCTACATCAGGTCTTTTACCTAAATCGTGACCTGCTAAATACCACATAGTACTATGTCTATAAAGATTTACTAAACTTAACTTACTACCCTGATATAAGATTCTACCAATAATCATTGTAAGGATATTATTGGTATGTTCATTCTTTTTTGTAGATATCATTTTATCTAAGTTTAGTTCCCTTGCTAATGATAAAAATGTGTAACTCGCTCCATATTCATAAGATGATCCATCATAAATTTTGTCAATATTGTAATTGTTGTCTTTATTCTTGAGCATTTGTTTTAATTTAAGAATTAATTCAACAGATAAGTGACTTATATTAGCTATTGTTTTATGTTTTATCTTCCCATTCTCACGATAAGTTTCTCTAACTAGGTGGGTGGTATAAGTTTTTTCATTTTTTTTGGCTTAATTGACTCAACTTACATACTGGCTACAAAATTAAAAAAAAAAATAAACAACTTCTTGTTATTTATACGATTAGATATACATTGCACTCAGAAGATCAGAAACAAGGGTGCTTGTTGAAGGATTCTGCATTTTGGGATAGCCTCTATAGAGGCTGTGCAAAAATAGAAAAAATCTTCAAAATGGAAACCAGACGGCTCGTCTGGTCATGTCATTCTGAACGAAGTGAAGAATCTCATCTTGTTGATTTGTAATATGTTAAGAAAATCAAGGAGATCCTTCGCTGACGCTCAGGATGACAAAATTGCCTTGAAATTTTGTTTACATTCATGAACCTTGCACAACCTCTATAGATGCAGTTTCAAAATCTTAAAACAAAATGAGACAGACATTACTGCCTGCCTCATATTATTTTTAGTAATATTATAATTCGTTTTCTTCAGCTTCGCGAGCAAGTTTTTCTTTATGTTTAATAATGTCAGGATGCATTCCGGCATCTTTATTAACTGCTTTTACAGGACAAACATCAACACAGTTACCACATTTAACACAGTTAAGTTGGTCAATTATATATTTGTCTTGTCTAGAACCGCTAATACATGAAGTAGGACATCTTCTCGCACATAATGAACAACCGATACACTTATCTTTATTGATACTGAAGTTTAATAAATCAAGACATACTTTTGTATGACATGATTTTTCATTAATGTGAGCTTCATATTCATTTCTAAAATATCTTATAGTAGATAAAACAGGATTAGGAGCAGTTTGACCTAAACCGCAAAGAGATAACTGTTTAATTGAGTTACCAAGAACTTCAAGTTCTTCAATATCTCCCGGTTTTCCTTCACCCTTAGTAATTCTATCTAAGATTTGGTACATTTGTTTAAGACCAATACGGCAAGGAGCACATTTTCCACATGATTCGTCAACAGAAAAATCAAGGAAGAATTTTGCAATGTTTACCATACAGTTAGTATCATTCATAACAATGACACCCCCTGAACCCATCATTGCGCCTCTTTCGAGAAGATTTTCATAATCAATCTTAACTTCAAGATGTTCGTTTGTTAAGCATCCTCCTGAAGGTCCACCTAACTGAACAGCCTTAAATTTATGATTTCCTACTATACCACCACCAACTTCAAAAATAAGTTCTTTAATTGTAATACCCATCGGTACTTCAACTAAACCGGTATTTGCAATGTCACCGGTTAATGCAAAAACTTTGGTTCCTTTTGATTTTTCAGTTCCCATTGAAGAGAACCATTCAGCACCTTTTAAGAAAATAGTTGGTACATTAGCAAGAGTTTCAACATTGTTTACTAAAGTAGGTTTTTCCCATACGCCTGAATTTGCAGGATATGGAGGCTTTGGAGTAGGCTGACCTCTTTTACCTTCGATTGAAGCGATTAAGGCAGTTTCTTCACCACAAACAAAGGCACCTGCACCTGTTCTAACTTCAATATCAAAAGAGAAATCGGTTCCAAATATATTTTCTCCAAGTAGAGAATTTTCTGTTAAATCAACAATAGCTTTTTTAATTCGTTTAATAGCTAAAGGATATTCAGCTCTGATATAGAAGAAGCCTTTTGAAGCACCTGTTCCATAAGCGGCAAGCATCATACCTTCGATGACTCTATGAGGGTCACCTTCGAGTAATGATCTGTCCATAAATGCACCCGGGTCACCTTCGTCTGCATTACAGACTACATACTTAACATCACCTTGTGCTTTACGAACAAAATCCCATTTCATACCTGTAGGAAAACCTGCACCACCACGACCTCTTAAACCTGAATTCTTTACTACATTTATAACTTCTTCCTGACTCATATTTGTTAAAGCATTGCCCAAAGCTTCATATCCGCCGAGAGCAATG
>CAZJNG010000124.1:4300-7155 GCA_964547265.1 uncultured Candidatus Cloacimonadota bacterium
ATTCTTCTAAACTTTCAGGGTCTAAGTATCCGCAATTTTTAAGTGCAACTTTAACTTGTTTCTGATAAAAAGGAATTTCATCTTTATCAGTTACAACGGTTTCTTTATCTTGTTCCATTAATCTTTTTACAGGACGACCTTTTAAAAAGTGCTCAGTAACTATTTCAGGAACATCTTCTACTGTCACTTTTTTATAAAAAGTTCCTTCAGGGTAAACCATTAAGACAGGTCCAAAATCACAAGGACCCATACACCCTGTTTCAATGATATTTACTTCATCAGTAATGTCATTTTCTTTTAAAAGTTCTATAAATTTCTCTTTGATTTTAAGTGAGCCGGCAGAAACACAACCGGAACCACAGCAAATCAAGAGATCAATACGCTTTGTTGGCATTTAATTATCCCTCCTATTCTTCTGTAGCAATCACATATTCAGTAACGGGATTTCCATTAACAAGATGATCAGCAACTACTTTTTTTACTTTTTCAACATTCATATTACCGTAAGTAACTCGTTTTTTACCTTCTTCAACGATATCAACTACGGGTTCCATAGATGAAAAACCTTTTTCTCCTGTTTGAGTAACAAGAACATCCGTAAGACCTTTTGAAGCAACTTCATCAAGAAATGCTTTCATTACTTCTCTTGCACCCATAGCAATACCGGAAGTACCCATTCCGACTATTACTTTTACACGAACATTACTATTTCGTAATTTCATATCAGCTTGAGCTTTTTCTCGGATTTTTTTAAGATCTGCTAAAGTTTTCATTAGACTTCCTCCAACTTTGTATTTTTTATTCCGTCATTAAAAATTTGAAAAAGAAATTGAGTCACATCAGGATAATTAATCGGGATGTCACCAAGTTCTTCTTTAATGGATAAGGTACTTAATTCAAATACCGGATTTTCTCCATCCTTTTGATTTCGATAAAATGTAATATCAAATTCAGTTTCAGGATGACCAATTATGCTAGTGACAACAGTATCCGCGACTTTACCAAGTGGCATTCGGTCAATATGGTGATACTGAAATTCTGCATGTAATGAAGTTCCTTTATTAACTTTTGATTTCATCAAAAAACTGCCGTTACACCACTCAGCATTTTGTTTAAAAAGAGGGATGCCCAGTCCTACTTTTTTTTGGCGTTCTGATTTTGATGTATAAAATGGATTTTGTGCATTTATCAATGTTTCTTCATCCATTCCGCAACCATCGTCAATAATATCAAAGATAATTTTATCAGATAATTCATCAATACCTATCCGGATAGAGACAAGTTTAGCACCGGCTCTAACTGAGTTCTCTACGATATCCATCAGATGTAATGATAAATCTTGCATTACTTAAGCTTTCGGACGATATTTGTTTATAACTTCAACTAACTTATCTCTTGAATCAACTCTACCGAAAGTGTCTTCATCAATAACAAAAACCGGAGCTAGTGAACATGCTCCAACACATCTCACAGCACTTAATGTAAACAAGCCATCTTTTGTTGTTTCTCCAATTTTAATATCCAACTCATCAGAAAGCATTTGTAAGATTCTTGGTGCACCTTTAACAAAGCAAGCTGTACCTGTACAGACATTAATCATGTGCTTTCCGCGAGGTTTCATTGAGAAGAAGTTATAGAATGTTACAACTCCATAGACCTGACTTACAGGAACTTCTAGCTCATCAGCAATAAACTGCTGAACTTCAGTAGGAAGATAACCGAATATTTCCTGAGCTTTGTGTAAAATTTCGATTAAGGGATTGGTTAATGATTTTTTTTCTTCAATCACCTTTTTTAATTCTTCGTATTGGGCGTTTGTGTCTTTCTCGACAGTACTTGTCATGTTTCCTCCAGAATTTATTTTTATGATTTTAATAATCTTCCGTCTAAGCCTTTAGTAGCTAGCTCTATCTCTTTTACTGACCTGTCTTTTATAAAAAACTCTGTTGTACCTGATGCAATATCTTGAGGATAGTGAGCATCAGAATTTCTTATCAGTGCATATTTTAAAAAGTATGGGAATTTTGTAAACAAATTTTCTTTATCACATTTTGCAGTTATCCCAACTGCTGAAAAATCAAGCACTTCCGGAATAAATCCAAGTTGTGCGGTTATACTAAACGACAGAGCATCCTCATGTGCAGGGAAGCAAAATCCGTCAAAACTACGAATTTTTTCTACAGTCTCTTCCAATGTCCAAACTGATGAATTTATTAAAGCTCTATTTTCAAAACCAACCAGATTTTCTTCTTCATCAATTAATACTTGATCACCAAAATAGTCTGGATCGTTTTCAATTGGCATAAGAGAGAGATAGCATTGTCTTGCCAATTTCTTAGCCTTTTCATAATCATCAAACAAAGCCACTAAATGAACTTCCTCTGCTGTTTGAATCTCTATTCCCGGAAAACATTTGATGCCTGCTTTTTGAGCATGAAAATTATAAGCTTCGTAGTTTGCCATTGAGTTATGGTCAGTTATGGCAAACATATCTACATTTCTTTCAATCAATTTATTAATCACTACAGAAGGAGACATTTCCAAATCACCGCATGGAGATAAAACTGAATGAATATGTAAATCTGCTTTGTACCATTTGAATTCTTGCATTATTTATTTTTTAAATAGTGAATATAGAATGCCGGCGGTTTCAAAGGTAGATTTATCGGTAACGATTAAGCAAATATCTTCATCTTTAGCTTTTTTAATTACCTGTTCATCAGGATTTACATTACAAGTAAAACAAATTGCAGGCATGCCGGCTAAAGAAGCTACTGCTACCACATTAAGATGTCTCATTATTGTCAACCATACTTGGTTATCCTTGGCATTACCCATAACATCACTTAATAAAT
>CAZJNG010000125.1:0-7145 GCA_964547265.1 uncultured Candidatus Cloacimonadota bacterium
TTCTTAAAACAAATGAAGGCAGCTTTAGTAACGATATAAATTTTTTACTAAAGTCAATTGGACAGTATTTTGATATAGAAAGAGCATATTTATTTCTTTTTTCTGATGATTATAAATCCTTTTCCAATCTAAATGAATGGTGTAATCATGAGATAAACCCAAGCAAAAATTTAGATGTAACATTATACACTGATTTATTCCCATGGATAACAACCAAACTGCTGAATAATGAAATAGTAAAAATTTCAGATGTTTACTTGTTAGATGGAGAGGCTGAAAAAGAAAAAGCAGAATTTATTTCTCAGGGCATTAAGTCACTAATTAATATACCAATTAAAAGTTCTGATAGAATCTGGGGTTTCTTAGGCTTTGATTCGTTAAATAGAATCTATACATGGCAAGAAAGTGAAATTGAAAACCTGAAACTTATTAGCTATATAATCGGAGAACTATTCCAAAAATTAGACAATATTAAAAAACTAAAAAATGCTCAAGAACAATCAGAAGCAGCTAATAAAGCAAAATCATTATTCTTAGCAAATATGAGTCATGAGATTCGCACACCTTTAAATAGTGTACTTGGATTTACAGAACTCTTAGCATTAACGAAACTAACTGATGAACAGGTAAGTTTTGTTAATCATGCAAATCATTCCGGAAAAATTTTACTCAACATAATTGATAAGATTCTTGAATTTTCAAGGATTGACTCACAAGAAATACAGTTAAAATATAAAAAAGAAAATATTCTTGAAATAATTGACTCTGTAACAAAAATCTATGAATTATCAGCCAAAACAAAGAATTTAACTTTTAAAATTCAGTTTGATAATAAGTTACCCGAGCATATTGAAATTGATGCTCACCATTTAAAAATAATATTAAACAACCTATTCGAAAATGCTATAAAATTTACTGATAAAGGAGAAATTTTACTTACTCTGGATTATACTCCAAAGTCTAAGGATAGAGGCAATCTTAAATTTGTAGTCAAGGATACAGGTATAGGAATCAAACAGGAAGACATAAACACACTCTTTACAGTTTTTAATCAAGCAGATAACTCTTATACTCGAAAATATGGAGGAACCGGACTTGGACTTACAATTGCACAAAATATTGCCAATAAAATGGGCAGCTCTATTATTGTAGAGAGTAATTACGGAGAAGGATCTAAATTCTTCTTTTCTCTAGATGTGAAAACATATAATAATACACTATTACCTTTTAATGAAGAAAAACTCAAAGAGAATAAATATACTATACTAATCGCTGAAGATAACAGATTAAATATGCTGGTTTCAAAAAGATTCTTAAATGAAATCTTTCCTAAAGCTTGTATCTTAGAAGCAAAAAACGGACTGGAAGCAATAGATTTAACTATGAAACACAAACCGGATTTAATCTTTATGGATATCCAAATGCCGGAACTAGATGGTTGGGAAGCAACAAAAATTATCAGAGGCAATCAAGATACAAAAATAAATTCTATCCCGATTATTGCCTTAACAGCAAGCATAACTATCGATGAAATAAAAAATTACAAAACAAGTAAAATTAATGATTACTGTTCAAAACCAATAAATAGTAAAAAAATTATTGACATCCTAAATAGGTATTTGTTATAATTATATCATAAAAATAGATGAAGTAAATCAATTATAAAAAAGGAGTGTCGTATGAGCGATGAATTGACAACCTCAACCTTTGAGGGCAAGTATCTAACCTTTAATCTTATGGATGAGTTTTACGGGGTTAATGTAGAACATATCCTACAGATTATTGCCATCCCGGATATCACAAAGATTCCTAAAACACCTAATTTCGTTAAAGGAGTAATAAACCTTAGAGGAAAGATTATCCCGGTCATTGACCTGAGACTTAAATTTAAACTTCCTGAGCAAGCATATAATGACAGAACCAGTATCGTTATTATCAAAATCAAATCTGAACAATCAGAGATATTTATCGGCATTATTATAGATAAAGTCTTAGAAGTTCTAGACATTCACGCAGAAGACATCGAAAACACACCAACCTTTGGAGTAAAACTTGACACAGAGTTTATTCTGGGTATGGCAAAAGTCAAAAACAAGGTCGTTACCCTGCTTAATATAGACAAAATATTAACCGAAACAGAATTAACACAAATAGAAAATACAAATAAATAAAAGGAGTTTATTATGTTAAAAAATGCAAAAATAGGTGTAAAACTTGGAGTGGGATTTTCAATCTTAATTATAGTACTAATTGTGATTTCTCTCATATCCATTAATTCATTAAATAATATTAAAAATCATGAAGAAGTTATGTTGAATTCAGATTTTGTCAAACTCGTACTTGCTAATCAAATGATTGATCATGTAAACATTTATCGTGCATCATATAGAAACATCGCACTTGTTACAGATCAAAGAGAAATTGACATGAATCGTAATCGCATCAATAATTCTCGACAAGCATTTATAGGAATAGTTGACCGAATTCGTCCATTAATAGCTGCATCCGGTGAAGAAAGAGAAATATTTAACGAATACAACCGTATTAGACAAGAATACATTGAAGTTATGACAGTTATGGATGGTTATGTTGATAGACAAGAAAATGAACAAATAGTTTCATATCTATTAGGTAATTTTAGAACGAAACAAAATGAATATATTGCTGTAATTGAAAGACTTGTAACATATCAAACAAGAGCTATGGAACAAGCAGGTGAAGACATAACAGAAATAATAACTAACTCTATATTAATTGTACTTGTAAGTTTTGGTATTGGCATTATCCTTGCTATTACCTTTGCAATAGTTATCACCAAAATGATTACAAAACCAATCGGCGATTGTGTCGATATTGCCAATAATCTGGCAAAAGGTAATACAAATGTTGATATTAAGATTAACTCAAAAGATGAAACCGGTATTCTTTCTCTGGCAATGAAAAAGATGATTGATAGCATTAAAGTTATGTATGAGGATGCAATTTATCTTTCTGCAGAAGCAGTTGCAGGAAAACTAAAATCAAGAGCTGATGTAAAAAAACATCAAGGTGATTTTGCTAAGATAGTTAAAGGTATTAATGACACACTTGATGCTGTCATTAATCCAATCAATGAAGCTATGAAGGTAATGCATAAACTTGCTAACAGAGACCTTACTGCAAGAGTAACAGGAAATTACAACGGAGACTTAGATACATTCAAAGAAAACATAAACCTTGCAGCCCAAAATCTCGAAGAATCACTTATACAGGTTGATATGGCTGTAGAGCAAATCTCTGCCGCTTCAAATCAAATCAGCTCAGGTTCTCAAATACTTGCAGAGGCTACTTCTGAACAGGCTTCTTCACTCGAAGAAATATCAAGTTCACTCGAAGAAATCAATTCACTCACAGGCAACAATGCTGACAATGCAAAACAAGGACTCAAACTTGCTGACCATGCAGTAGGTGCAGTTGATGAAGGCAATACCGCCATGGAAAAAATGAATAAAGCTATGGAATCTATTCTTAAATCCTCACAAGAAACCGGTAAAATTATTAAAACTATTGATGAAATTGCTTTCCAAACAAATCTTCTTGCCCTTAATGCGGCAGTTGAAGCCGCTCACGCCGGTGAAGCAGGAAAAGGCTTTGCTGTTGTTGCTGAAGAAGTTAAAAACCTCGCTCTAAGAAGTGCTGAAGCGGCTAAAAACACCAACGCTCTTATTGAAGAAGCAGGTAAAAACTCTGAGATGGGCTCAAAAATTGTCGAACAAGTAACTAAATCATTTATGGAAATGAAAGACCAATTTACCAAAGTTAAGGGTATCGTTAATGAAATTTCTGCATCATCTGATGAACAAGCTCATGGAGTAAACCAAATAAGTTCAGGCGTGGGTGAAATGAATCGTGTAACTCAACAAAACGCTGCCAATGCCGAAGAATCAGCTTCTGCTGCTGAAGAATTAAACAGTCAAGCTGCAGAACTTAAAAGTATGGTTAATCAATTTACCTTATCTAAAAAAAGCCATGCCGTAACTCAAACAAGAAAACCTACACATCAAATTAGCAATGAAAGAAGAAATACTAAACAAATTCCTCACCAAAAAGCTCATAACTCTTACGAAGTAAAACCTGAAAACATCTTGCCTCTAGATAACATTGATGACGATGATTTTGATGATTTCAAATAAATAATAATTATATGTAGAGACTAGCATGCTATGTCTCTACTTGTCTAATAACAATATTAAAGAGGGATGATAAATGAATATTGAAAAAACATTAAATTTCATATTTGAAAATAGATACAAAATGGCTGAAACTCATTTTAAGCTCTGCGATGAAGCTATTGATTATTGCAACAAAAACAAGTTATCTGAGTATGAAGTTAGATTATATACTTTAAAAGCAACAGGATATTCTTCAAAAAGAGATAACAATTCGGTCATAGAATGTTATAAAAAGGTTGAAGAAATTAGAGATGTTTATCCTCAAGATCAGAAAATTCAAAACCTGGCTAATTATGCTCTAGGCTTATTTCATTGGAATTTCAGCAGATATAATTTAGCCTTAGACTTATTTACAAAAACTTTAGAGAATGAAACAAACAAAGAAAAGCAATACAGGATTAAACACAAAATCGCAGTATCTTATTATAAGTTAAATGATTATTCTAATGCCCTGTCAGTTTTTGAAGAACTAAATGAAGATTTAGAACAAATAGAAGATGATTTTGTTATACAAGATATATTGAGTTGGCATTCAATCCTTTATAATGAATTAGGCAATATCGAACAATCAATAAGACTAGCTCAGGAAGCCTTAAAAATTAATCTAAAAATTTCTAACTATAATGGGATATCCTCAAATAATAATACTCTCGGACTTGCCTATAATGGTATGGGTTACTATGAACAAGCTATGAAATATTTTTTAGAGGCAGAAAAAAATGCCTTAATTTTAGATACGGCTATATTGCTTGCAAATGTTTATAGCAATATGGCTTTAGTTTATGAAAACCTTGATAACATAGAAATGGCAATAAAGTTTAACGAAAAATCTATCATATTTAGAAAGCAATGTATGGGCTTAGACCAGTTATCTATTACATACAGAAATTTAATCCCTTTGTATATCACAGTAAATCAAATAGATAAAGCACAAGATTTATTATTAGAAATGGAAGAGCTTTGCAAAACTATCAATACTGATAAAGGGAAAATTCATTATCTTTTAAGCAAATCCTACATTGAGTCAAGTCAACAAGACTGGATCGCTTCTACAAAAAGTTTAGATATGGCATTGTCTATTGCTCAAAAACTAAATAATTTAACTTTCATAAGTTCAATCTATACTCAATATTCAATTATTTATGAAAACCAAAATGACCTTGAAAATGCTTTAAAATACTTAAAACTTTATGGTTCTATTGAAAACAAAATCAGAAGACAAGAAGACTCTAAACTAACTCAAAACTTAGCTATTCAACATCAGGTTTTATTAGATAAATACAATCTTAATAACAAGATTAAAGAAGAAAAAATCAAAGCAGTTTTGGCTCTATCCGTAACAGCAAATCACGAAATAAACCAACCCTTAATGCTTATTCAAGGAAATATTGACTTGTTAAAAGATAGTATTGCTAATCCAACCGAAAAACAAGAAAAGTTTTTCAACAAAATTGATAACGCTGTTTCAAGAATAAAGAATATTCTTTCAAATTTTACACATAAAACAAAGATTTCATTTGTTGAATACTTAGATAATATTGAAATGGTCAAGTTTGATGAATAAAATAAATATTGTACTATATACCTGATTTTGCTCAGTGTATATTCTGATGAAGTTAATGCTGTGTATGAGGGTGATTATCGTATCTTGATTAATTCAAGGGGGTATACCTGATTTTTAAAAGAATTTTACTTGTTCAAAATAATTCTTGACAAAAAAAGTAAAAAAAGTTTAATTTGTAAACATAAAGGTCATTTGGTCCTGAATCATAAGAATAAATATTAATTGGAATTATTGATGATAAAAGCAGAAAAAAAACAATTTCAGTATGAGATACAAGCCTATCAAGAGGATTGTGTAAATAATATTATAAGTATTTTTGAAAGATTGCATCAAAAAGAAGATCTTGTAAAAGTTATAGAAGCACATTATGAAAAACATATTTATAATTTTCCGGTTGAAAATAATAAAAATATTGATATAATGATGGAAACAGGAACAGGAAAAACTTTCACATTTATTAAGACAATTTTTGAACTAAATAAAAATTTTGGCTACAAAAAATTTATAATTTTGATTCCATCAGTTCCGATACGTGAAGGGACAAAAACAAATTTAGAGGACACTAAAGACTATTTTAAAAGTTTTTATGCTAATGAAAGAGAAAAAGAAATAGAGCCGTTTGTTTACGAAAGTGGTAATATTTCAGCAATAAAGCAATTTATAAATACACCTCATTTATCTGTTTTAGTTTTGACTCCAAGCTCATTTAACAGTAAGGATAATATTTTAAATCAACCTTTACAGTATGATATTAATAATCCTGCTCTATTTACTGTTGAGGAAAATCATCCTAAATCATATTTAGAATGTTTAAAACGCTTACAACCGATTGTAATTATGGATGAGCCTCATCGCTTTGAAGGAAATGCTTTTAAATCTTATTTTGAAGGATTTAATAATTACTATTTACGCTTTGGCGCAACATTCCCAAAGAAAAAAGACAGTATTCCTTTATCAAATGTAGCTTATGTGCTTGACAGTATCTCTTCATTCAGGCAAAATTTAGTAAAAAAAATCGTTGTTTACACTCAGGATACAATTGCAAATACAGATAATCTTATTGGTATTGATAATAAAAAAGCGATAGTTAGCACGACAATTAACGGAATTATTTTAAAACGGGAGTTAGGTGTCGGCAATGTTTTCAACGAAAAAAATATCAAGAAGATAAATAAAGATACAATAGTTTTATCAGATAACAGTATTGTAAAAGTCTATTACTCCTTATCTGACGAATCATTACGGGCGATGATAAAGGATACTGTCAAAATTCATTTTGAAAAGGAAGAAATGCTTTTTAGTCTTGGGATAAAAGCACTTACATTGTTCTTTATAGAAAGTGACACGAGTTTATTTCGCGGGACCGATCC
>CAZJNG010000126.1:0-7144 GCA_964547265.1 uncultured Candidatus Cloacimonadota bacterium
AGAGAAAGTTGGGTGTTTTCTCGTGACCAATTATTAAATCACCTTTGGGGTAATGAGAAAATTGTAATAGATAGAACTATCGATGTACACATTAACCACTTAAGAGAAAAATTAGGTGTAGCAGGTAAATTAATTAAAAATATTAGAGGAATAGGGTATAAGTTGGAATTATGAAAAATACATTCTTTTTAAAAATATTTAGTGGTAGTATTGCATTAATTATTGCAATTACTTCTCTTGTTTTGATTATTAGCTTTCAGATAACAAAAATGAACTACAAAGAAAAAACAAAAAAAAATCTTACAAATATTTTGGATGTTTTCAATATTAATATTACAGAACAAATAGAACAAAACACTATAAGTGATCTCAATAACTTATTAAATAATATTGCTAGTAAAACAGGTGTAAGGTTTACTATCATCAAATCTGATGGTACAATTATTGCAGATTCCGATAAAGACTATCTAAAAATGGAAAATCATAATAACAGACCTGAAATCATTCAAGCAATGCAAAACAAGACCGGAGTTTCTACCCGTTACAGTTCTTCACTTCAGGCAGACATGATGTATATTGCCAAGCCTATTCATATAAATGATGAGATTGTGGCTGTAACAAGAGTCAGTTATTTGTTGAGTGATATAAAAGATTTAACTCATACCATATTTCTAACTGTTTTGAAATTTGGGCTGGGATTGGTTTTGATTAGTATGTTGATTGTTTATTGGTTTTCAAAAAGTCTTTCTAAACCAATCAATAAGCTTGTTGTGGCATCACAAAAGATTGCAATGGGAGATTTCTCAGCTAAAGTACTGTTAAAAAGTACAGATGAAATTGGTTTTCTTGCTCAAAATTTTAATTACATGTTAGATAAACTTAAAAATCAAATGAAGGAATTAAACAATCAAAAAGATGAACTTAACAATATCATTGCTTCAATTAATGAACCTCTTTGCGTAATTGATGACAATGGCGTGATAGTATTATTCAATAATAGTTTTAAAAATTTCTTGTCTGAAAATATTGGTCAGCATAAACATTATTGGGAGATTGTGGTTCGTCCGGAAATAAAAGAATTTATTAGAAAAACTTATAAAGATAATACCATTCAAAACTTAGAATTGAAAATAGATGAAGATATTTTTATCACTAATATCAGTAAGGTTCAGTCGAAAAATGAAACTATCTTTATCTTTTACAATATAACTGAAATTAAAGCACTAGAACAACTTAAGAAGAATTTAATTGAAAATGTTTCCCATGAATTAAGGACACCTTTAACTGCTATTAACGGGTTTCTTGAAGCCTTGGATTTTGAGAAAGAAGAAAACATAAATACACTAAATATAATTAAAAGAAATACTTTGAGACTAATTAATCTTACTCAAGATTTATTGGTATTGTCTCGTCTTGAAAATTCTGTTTCGGATGATTTTAATAATATTAACCTTAATGGATTGGTGGAGCAAGTAAAGAAAGTATTTGAAAATAAAGTTAATGAAAAAAGACTTGATTTTGTTATTAATATTGCTAAAAAAGACATTATTATTCATGCTGATGAGTTTAAAATCGAGCAATTAATTATTAATCTGCTTCAAAATGCCTTACAATATACAGAAAAAGGCTTTATAGCATTAGATATTACATTGCCTAAGGACAATAATATCTTAATAAAAGTTTCTGACTCAGGAATAGGTATCCCTGAAAGAGATATTGAAAGAATATTCGACAGATTTTATGTTGTAAACAAGTCTCGTTCAAAAAAACACAGTGGTACCGGACTTGGACTTTCAATTGTAAAACATATTGTCTTACAACATAATGGAACTATAAAAGTTAAAAGTGAAGAATCCAAAGGAAGTGCCTTCGAAATATCCTTGCCAATATTAGTAAAATAGTCTTACTGTCTGACTTTCCATAGAATATCTTAAGGATTACCACTTCTTTTCAGGCTCAATAAAATCAATATTGAAGCTTAGGATTGTTCCTTTATTTACTTTTGATACAATCTCAAGAATATAGTCATGTTGTTCAAGGATTTGTTTAACAATAGCCAGTCCAAGCCCGGTGCCATGCTTTTTGGTTGTAAAAAATGGCTCTCTGATATGTTCAATTATGTCGCTAGTCATCCCACATCCTGTATCTATCCATTTAAAACGACCTGTCATATCTGATCTTTTAGTTATTTCGATTGTAATCTTTTTTTCATGACTATATTCTAGAGCATCAATGCTGTTTTGCATAAAATTAATCATGACTTGTTTGAGATTATCTACATCACCTTTGATAAAAAGAGTTTTATCTTGAGGCAAATCAAGATGAATTTTAATGTTTAGTTCTTTTAATTTTTGTTGATATAGTTCTAAAATACTATCTAGTAATTGATTAATATCTACAGTACCCATAATAATTTGACGAGGTTTTGAAAAACTCAACAAATCTCGAGTGATTTCATTAATTCTATCAACCTCAGTCAAGATATTATTAGCGAGATTTTTAACATCTTTTTCGGCTAATAATGATGATAAAAACTGTATTGAACTTCGAATAGAGGTTAAGGGATTTCTTATTTCATGTGCTACAGAAGAAGCCATTCTGCCGATCATAGCCATCTTTTTTTGTTGATAATCATTATCTAATTGTTTAAGTTGCCTGTTTACCTTTTCAGTACTTTCATAGGCTAGAGCCATTAATTGAAAGACAGTATTAAAAAAATCTAGATATTTTTCACAATTTTTACAATTACTTATAACAGCTATCAAGATAATTCTGTTATGCAACATCACAGGCAAAACAATCTGAGGGTCAAGGTCTGCAATAGATTGAATGTCCATTTTTATGTATTCAGTAATGCTTCCTCCGAGTTTCAGGCAAGTTTGATTTTGAATTAACCAATGTAAAAGCTTACTGTTTTTCTTTATAAAAAAGGTTTCATTATCTTTGACTAACAGATAATCGTCATTATTTTTTTTAAAAAAATAAAGATTTATCTCAGGTAAAAGTTCTTTGAGCTTTCCTGTTGTCACATCAAGAACCATCTGAGCATCAACCAATAACGAATATGAGTTAATTAGTTCTTTGATAAAGCTTCTTATAGCAATTTTATCTTTTTTAAAAAAACTCGTAAAGCTCATTTTGACCTCTTTATTATATTAGTTTTTTTAATAAACTTTTATTTATGTCAATCAAGATGACTTCGGTTCCTGCCTCTGCAAACATTTCTTTTGCAAGTTTATCGGGATAATCTTCCAAAACATAAATGAAACTAATTTCAGCATTTATTATCATTTTAGCACAGATACTACAAGGAAAATTTGTACAGTATAAGACAGAATCTTTTAGAGAAGAACCATTTAAGGCTGCTTGAATAATTGTGTTTTGTTCAGCATGCACACCTCTGCAAAGTTCATGTTTTTCGCCTGAAGGAACATTTAATTTTTCGCGTAAACATCCTGTTTGAGAACAATGTGATATACCTTTTGGTGCTCCGTTATAACCTGAAGCAATTATTTGATTATTTTTAACTAAAACAGCACCAACTTTTCGTCTTATACAAGTTGATCTATTTGCTACAAGTAAAGCCATTTCCATAAAGTATTCATGCCATGAAGGTCTTTCCATAGTATGCTCCTTATCTAAATAATTAAAAACAGGGGCTTTATATACCCCTGTTTATTATGTGATTTATAAACCAAGAATTTGTTTTGTTTGTTCCGGAGTAGCAAGAGGTCTGCCATATTCTTCAGCGATTCTGGCAATCCGTGCCACTAATTGAGCATTTGATTCAGCAACTATACCTTTGTGATAATAGATGTTGTCTTCAAAGCCGACTCTTACATGTCCACCCATAACAATCGCCATAATTGCACAAGGTAATTGCCAACGGCCTATACCTGCCACACCCCATGTAGCGGTAGGTATTTCTTCTTTGAGGTGTTCAGCCATGTAAAGAAGGTTTTTAGGTTTTCCACTCATTCCGCCGGGCACACCTAAAACAAACTGAACATGTAACGGGGTATGAGTTATCAAGCCTTTCTTGACAAGTTTTGCTACAATGTCAATCATGCCTGATTCATAGACTTCAATCTCGGGAGCAACATTAACCTCTTTAAAGTATTCTGCTAATCGTTCAATATCTTTGGGTGCATTAATAAACACTTCATCACCAAAATTTAAAGTACCTGCATTTAAAGTAGCCATGTGAGGTTTAAGTTTAAGAGGAGCCATTCTTTTTTCAAAAGATTCTCCAACCGCACCACCAGTTGACATCTGGATTATCATTTCAGGAACAGTTTCTCTTACTCTGTTAATTACATCCTCAAATCTGGCAAGGTCTTGTGTAGGTTTTCCATCATCATCTCTTACATGTAAATGTAAGACTCTTGAACCTGCTTCAAAACATTCTTTAGCTGTTTGAGCCTGTTCTGCCGGTGTAATGGGAAGATTTGGCTGAGCTGCTCTGGTTGTCTCAGCTCCCGTAAGAGCAGTAGTTAAAATTAAAGGTTCCATTTTCTCTCCTGTTTATTTTATTTGATATTTATAGTAAAAAACAGGATTGCCTCTAAATAGAAGCAATCCGATACTTAAATTTATTGGAATTTCTTTTTAGTTTCTTCTAAAGATTCAGCGACCATGTTAATGGTATATTGTAAATCTTCATCTGTATGACGATAACATACATAACCATGATGATATGGTTGCAAGAAAACCTTTCTGCGTATAAGCTGGGTATAAAATTCATTTCTCAGTTTTTTATACATTTTGTCTTCATCTGCAGTAAAAGTAATATAAGGCATCCAAGGTTCTCCTGAAAATTCTACAGGCATATTGCTTTTTTCAATCACTTCCTGTAAGCCTTTAGCAAAGAAAGCACCTTTTGCTTTAATTACATCAATAACCTTATCTCTTTGTAATATCTCGATAGTTTTTAATGCTGCTATTTGAGAATCACTATTTGGAAAGAAAGTAGAACTTAAAAATACATCATCTGCCAATTTCATCATAATTTCTTTTTTACCAACTACAGCACCAATAGGCCAGCCATTAGCCATTGCTTTACCAAAAACAGACAGATGTGGAGTTACACCAAACAATTTTTGAGCTCCTCCTAAATCACATCTGAAACCACTTCTGATTTCGTCAAAAACAAGTACTGCATTATACTCTTCAGCGATTTCTTTTAGACCTTCAAGAAAACCCGGTTTTGGCATTTCAACAGGCTTAGCAAGAGGATGACCAACAGGAGTTACAATAATACTTGCTACATCACTTCCATGTTGTTTCATTAAATCTCTTACCTGATCCAAGTCGTTATATTCAAATTCATGAACATCTTCGTATAGCTTTTCAGGTACACCACCTTTTACTTCTACGCACCAATCATGCCAACCATGATATCCGCAACGCAATACCTTTTTCTTGCCTGTATAACCTCTGGAAATCCTGATTGCTGTTGTGGTAGCATCCGAACCTGTTTTTACAAAAACAGCCATTTCGCAAGAAGGAATAAGCTCTTGAAGCTTTGCTGTCAGTAAATTCTGCACAGGTTGAGTAAGTGAAAAACAAAAGCCTTTGTTCTTAATCTGACTAACCACTGCATCATCAACTTCATCTTCACGATGTCCTAAAATAATAGGTCCATACGCACAAAGATAATCAATGTATTCGTTACCGTCAACATCAATCACTCTGCCACCTTTAGCAGAATCAAAAAATATCGGATATTCTCCCGGCACAAAGTTATAAGGTCTTCTAATTCCTAACACAGCTCCCGGAATTTGTGTTAAAGCTTCTTCGTAAAGCTTTTCTGATTTTTCGAGTTTTAATTTTTCAGCCATTTTTTAATCCTCTCTTATATTAATTTTCCCCATAATCACATTGTAATTATTAGCATTTTTTTGTCAATGAATAAAATTTTTCATACTGTTATTATGTGAAAAATCTAATAAGTTTAAACTGAAACATGCCATGCTAAATAAGCATTAAAGCTTCTGTCTTCTGAGTTTAGTATCTATGATGTAAATATCGCTTTACAAAAATCTTATCATTTTTATTTTTGATTCAGGAGTCTTTATGAAGTTAAAAGTAAATGGAAATATTAAACAGTTTGAAGAAGAAAAGCTAAGCATAAATCAGCTGATTGGCAAACTAAACTATACATTCCCTAAAATTATTGTCAAAGTGAATGATAAAATGATTGCAAAAAAAGACTTTGATAGTACTGAAGTAACAGATAAAGATACAGTTTTGTTAATTCACATGATAAGTGGCGGTTAAAAACAAACAAATAAAATACGGAGGAAGTAATGTTAAAGGTTAATGAATACTTTGACGGAAAAGTAAAATCCATTGCATTAGAAAATTGTGATGGTAATTCAACAGTAGGAGTTATGGTGCCTGGTGATTACGAGTTTGGAACTTCAAAAATCGAGTATATGAATGTTGTTTCCGGTGCTTTGACTGTCTTATTGCCGGGAAAAGAAGAATGGGAAACCTATAAAAAAGGTGAAACATTTATTGTTCAAGCTAATCAGAAATTTAAGGTTCAAGTTAAAGAAACTACCGCATATTTATGCACTTACAAATAAGTTCTTGGAGGAAATTTGAAGTATTTGAAGACTTATCCTGAAAAATGTATCGGATGTCATACCTGTGAAGAAATCTGTTCTGAGATGTTTTTCAAGGAAACAAACGCTGAAAAATCATGTATCCGTATCTTAGACCAGGCAGATGGTTTTGACATCACTGTTTGTAATCAATGTGGTGAATGTATTAAAATGTGTCCTACACAAGCTATTACCATTAACAATCTTGGCGTTGTAATGATTAACAAAAAAGAATGTATTGGCTGTTTAAATTGTGTAGCTGAATGCCCAACAAATGTAATGAGATATTATCAAAATATGCAAACCCCGTTTAAATGTATCGCTTGTGGTGCTTGTGCCACAAAATGTCCTGTCCAGGCTTTAGAAATAATAAAGGAGAATTAATATGTCACATAATATAGAAAGTTTAAAAGCAAAACACAAAATGCTAAAAGAGCATAAATATAATTTAGGAGAAGTTGATAAAGGATACAACAAAAGAACTCTTTACATCAATATTTCAAATAACGAAATCAAAGAAAAACCTGTATCTGACG
>CAZJNG010000127.1:0-7084 GCA_964547265.1 uncultured Candidatus Cloacimonadota bacterium
CTAATGCTAATAATCAAGAAAGATTCCGCACCTACAGTGAAATACTTGAATATATAATAAAAGAATACCCCACAGAATATTTTCTAAATCATAAGTTTAAGAAAAATAGTTCTGCTTTTTTTAAAATCTGCCTTGAGAAATATATGAGTCTATCTCAGGCAACAAATAACAACATATATTTCTTAGAAAAAGCAAAAAAATATTTACATTTGTTAAGACAAACAGAAAAATAGGCGATAAAATTTCCTAAATATCACTAATTTGATGATATGTAATGGTTTAGCTTTTGCGTTGCGTTAAGGGTTTGACAGTGGTTTTTCAAGGGACCTCCAAGATGGAAAAAGCATCCTGGAGGTCACTTGAAGATTAATGGTAGATATCCGTACAAATTGCAAAGAATTTTAGCTATTCAATACTTCGTAGGTTATTAATGATTATTTATGTCTATATGAAACTTCTTTAATCTTCTTAAAAGAGAGTATCTTGTTATTCCTAAGAGCTTTGCCGCTTCAGTTTGTCGAAAATCTGTTTTCTGTAAGGCAAGCATTATCATTTCCTGCTCGTTATTATCAAGATTTAAAGAGTCTCTTGAAATAATGATTTCTTTATCATCACCTTTCATATTGCTTAGTCTTATCTCATCCGGAGTAATATTATCATTTTTACAGAATAAAATCAGTCTTTCCATAACATTATAAAGTTCTCTAACATTGCCGGGATAATCATAACTAAGTAATTTATCAAGTGCTATCAAACTTAGAGATGGTTGTCTTTTTTGTAAGCGTTGAGAAATCTGAGCTAAAAGAAATTCTATTATCAGGGGAATATCTTCTTTTCTGTCACGCAAAGCAGGAAGTTGTATCTCAATTGTATTGATTCTGTTTAATAAGTCAAACCTAAACAAATTTTCATCTATTCTTTGCTTGAGATTATGATGAGTAGCTGATATTAACCTGAAATCAACCTTTATTAGTTCATTACTACCCAGAGGTTTAAAAGACTTTGTCTCCAATACCCGTAAAAACAAAGCCTGTATTTCTGAAGGCATATCTCCAATTTCATCTAAAAACAGAGTTCCTTTATCAGAGGACTTAAATAATCCTGTGTGTTTAACGCCTGCTCCGGTAAAAGCTCCTTTTTCATGCCCAAAAAGAGTGCTTTCAACAAGCCCTGAAGAAAATATTGCACTATTGGTCTCAACAAAAGGCTTATCTGTTCTTGCACTTGCAAAATGTATAAGTCGAGCAAACAGTTCTTTTCCTGTGCCTGTTTCACCTCTTAAAAGAACATTTACTTTATCGTTTTTTGAAGCAAGTAAAGCTTCTTCTATGGCATTTAGCAGTAAAGGGCTTCTGCCTATAATAGGCACCCCTATTTTTTGAGTTAACTCCCTGGAAATAAGTGAATTGCTATGTTTAAAAATATATTGTCCGCCTGTACCGCTCAGATAGAGAGTTTTACTTTCAAGTTCTTCATCCTTCTTCTTTTGTTCAAGGTTGTATAGTTCTTGACATTTCCAACTTTCTTTAAGATAATCAAGAGAAAATGTTAAATCTCCAATGTTTTCACAACAATCAGATAAAGACCTTAAAACCCTTATGGTGCTAATCAGGTTTTTATTTTTTTTATATAAACTCAAGGCTTTTTTGTAATAAGAAATAGCTTTTTTATACTGGGAGTTATCATGATAAAGTATTGCCATACAATGAAAAATCTCTTGCTTTTGAAAATCATTAAGCTCTTTAAATTTTAAAGCTTCATTATAATATCTCTGAGCTTCTGAAACATTATTTAACTTTTCATAAGCACTTCCTAAGTTTATACAACTACTGATTATGTGCTGAATAACATTAAATTTTCTGGCAAATTCAAGTGTCTGAGAAATGTAAGCAATTGCTTTTTCATATTTTTCTGATTCTATATAACATATACCCAGGTTTTCTAAAATAGAAAAATACAATTCCGGATTATTTTCTTTTAGCCATTGTGTATTTTGTTCTTTTAACAGTTTAATTGCATTTTTAAAATTTTTCTTTTTGATAAGAATAAAAGCAAGATTTGCCGTTATTGCTGTTTTGTCTGAATCATTCTCTTCTTTTGAGTATAGTAGTAAAGCTTCTCTGAAATATTCTTCTGCAAGAGTCAGATTTTGTTTGTTCAGCATAAGTCTTCCTATGGCGGCATAAGCTAATTTTAAGGCTGATAATGAGTTTTTATTTTTTGCAAAATTCAGACCATCAAGATATAATTTTTCAGCCGATTCAAGATCACCTACAGACTCGTAAATAAATCCAATATTTGTATATCTGCCGGGTATGATGTCATAATTATCAGTTGAGTTTATCAAAAACAAGGAATCTGTTAAATACTTAATGCTTTTTTCTATATCTTGTTTTAACCAAAAGAAATAACCTAAATTTTGATAAATGCCTGCTTTACTGACAGTCTCCTCTATAAAGGTTTCATATTTAAGATAATAGTCATAATATTCATCAAATAAATTTTGTGAATTACTGTGTTTTATGAATTCAAAAGCCAAATGCGTGATTTTTGCATGATTTGTCTTGAGTCCTTCGTCCGGAGATTTGTCAAAATCTATTAACTCTTTAAAAGCAAGATTATACTTTTTAAAATAATCAATAAATTGAAAATCTCTGTTTTGGTAACAAAATAACAACACCTCATGATATATGTATAACCGTTCAATCTTACCTGATTTCTCTAACTTTTCAATTATTATTTTTAAATCTGTCATGTTCTACATCCTGATTAATATATTATTATATTTAATATATACATCTTAATTTATTAGTCAAGATTTTTTTTTATTTACTTTATAAATCGCACTCGTTTTGATAAATCGCACACAGAAATCGCACATTTTTCAGAATAATGTTATAGTTAAATCAAAGCAGCTTTGACTAATTAGATAATTAAAGTATTGTTATTAAATTGATTACCTAAATATTAGAGAGGACAGTTTTTTTATGGCACAATAAATGTTTTATATATTTAGTATGAGAATAATCAGATAAAAATTGAAAAAAATATTTATAAGAGAGGTAAGTTATGAAAAACAAAGTTAATGTTAGTACAAGAAATCGTCAGGGGAATCAGGTGTATCTCCAAATCTTAAAAAAGGAGAATAAAATGAAAAGACTGGTCTTTTTAATGTGTATATTTTTGAGCTTTAGTGCTTTGTATTGTGCTGATAGATCTGAAATTGGAACTATAGAAAACCCATATCAGATAAGGACACCTGCAGAACTTAACAGTGTCCGTAATTATCTCGGAGCAGAAAATAACGATAAACATTTTAAATTGATGAATGATATTGATTTGACAGCTTATCTTGCAAGTGGAGGAGCAGGTTTTACTGCTTGGGGAGCTTCTGGCTGGCTTCCTATCGGGGATTCCGGTAATCGATTCTTCGGTAAATTTGACGGCAACAACAAAAAAATTACCGGACTAAAAATTAACCGACCAGCCACTGACTATGTCGGACTTTTTGGTTACATTAATACCGGCGGAGAAATAAAAGATCTCGGTGTTGAAATAGATCCTGATGGTTCTGTCATCGGACGAGATTATGTCGGCGGTTTAGCAGGGGCTATTTTTGAGGGAACAATCATAAACTGCTTCACGACAGGTTCGGTAACTGGCATAAAGATAGTTGGCGGTTTAGTAGGGTATAGCGGACTTAGTCCTATAACGAACTCTTATACTACTGGCTCAGTAAGCGGAACAGGAGTTAATCCTTTTGGTGGAGGCGGTATTAATGTGGGCGGATTGGTCGGGAGAAATTGGAAAAGTACAATAACGAATTCATACGCAACAGGTTCCGTATCCGGAACAGGTGACAACATCGGAGGATTGGTCGGCTATAATGTTGGAGAGAGTGGGAGTAATACTCTATACACAATAACGGATTCTTATGCTACAGGCTCAATAAGTGCTACAGGTCCAACAAGCCAAAATAAAGATTATGTCGGCGGATTGGTTGGGCGTAATTTAGATGCATCAATAATAAACTCTTATGCTACTGGCTCAGTTACTGCAAATTCTTGGAATGAATACGGTGTTGGTGGGTTGGTCGGGCGTATCGGCAGCTCCATAATAACGAATTGCTATTCAACAGGTTCAGTGATTGGAGTATATTCTGTTGGCGGTTTAATAGGAGTTGGTGGAGGCACAATATCGAATTCTTATACCAGCGGTTCGGTAAGCGGAGAGTCAGAAGTCGGCGGATTGTTAGGAAATCGTTCATCAGGCACAATAACAAACAGTTTCTGGAATGTGGATACAGATGGAATAGTTGGAAATGTAAGTGGAGCAAATAATTTTGGTGCTACTGGCAAAACCACAGCACAGATGAAAGATGTTGCTACCTTTACAGGTTGGGATTTTCCAACTATATGGACATTAAACTCAACTGATAACAACGGTTATCCTGCTCTTGCATGGCAAGGATTTTCTAATGGAGATCCTGACTTTGCAAATGGAGATGGAACTGAACAAGACCCTTATCAAATAACTACACCTGCTGAGCTAAACAGTGTTCGTAATTATCTTGGTGCTAGTAATTATTTTAAATTGATGAATGACATTGATTTAACGGCTTATCTGGCAAGTGGAGGAGAAGGATTTACTGCTTGGGGGGCATCTGGCTGGCGTCCTATTGGAGACAATCTAAATAACTTTCTAGGTAAATTTGATGGGAACGGCAAAAAAATTACTGGTCTTAAAATTAGTCGCACTAATATTGTTGGACTTTTTGGATATATTGGAAATGGTGGAAAAATTGAGAATCTTGGCGTTGAAATAAACGGATCTGTAAGAGGATATGATAATATTGGTGGAATAGTAGGCTCGAATAGTGGAATAATTTCAAATAGCTATATTACAGGTTCTGTAAGTGGGCAGAATAATGTTGGTGGAATAGTTGGATCGAATAATGGCACAATCTCAAACTGCTATGCTACAGCCTCTGTAAGCGGAGAATTTGGACAATATTATGATTCCGAATATGTCGGTGGATTTGTAGGGTTAAATTATGGCACAATCACAAATTGCTACTCGACAGGTTCAGTAATCGGCATGAACAATGTTGGTGGATTTGTAGGAGGGGCTTGGGGCACAATAACAAACTGTTTCTGGGATAAAAATACATCGGGAATAACTACTTCAGGTGCTGCGACCGGCAAGACTACAGCCGAAATGACAACATTAGCTACATTTACCGAATTTGGTTGGGACTTTAAAGATGGTAGCGGTGATGGTATTTGGAATATCGGAAATGGTAGAAACAATGGTTACCCATATCACGATTGGAACTATCCCGATGATCCGGAGATAGAGCCTGAGACTGTGGCTCCTACAGCTCAGGCAACAAATTTGATTTTTTCAAATCAGGTAAATACCGTTCCTGATCCTGACGAAAATGACATTTCAATAAACTGGACTTCATCAGACGATGCGGAATCCTATCTCGTTGTGCGTAATACTGCTTCAGCACCTACATTTGTCCCTGTTGATGGCACAGAATATTCTGTTGGTGCTCAGACTGGCGGATATGTCGTCTATTCAGGCACAGCAAACTCAGCCACAGATGCAAATGTATCTGTGAATACTCATTATTATAAAATCTATACTTTCAATGGCAGTGCTTACCGTACTAAATATTTAACGGCAGATCCGTTAAGCGGTAATATTACAGTTATTTCCGGTGGACAAGGAACTATTGATGATACTGAGGGAGCACCGGCAACCGTAGGCTTCCCTGAACAGGGAGTAACTATTAGCTTTCCTGATGGAACTAGTGGAACGACCATCACATCAACGAAAACAAACGCAGCACCCTCAGCAAATTTTCAGGGAAATGCAGGTGTCAGAGGAATGTCACCCCTATATTTTACTATTACTTCAAGCAATGCTACGCCGGGTAACTATACAATCGTTCTGGATTTCTCATCACTGGGATTAACAGAAGCAAAATGGAATCAGTTTAAAGTGATGAAGCGTGCCGATGCCGATTCATACTGGAAAGATATTACAATGGATCCTCATAATGGAACCATTGTAAGCAGACAAATTGATGGTGTTTGGGGGATCTTTACTATCAGTGGATTAAGCAGTTTTTCAGAATTTGGCGGTGGTGATGGTGAAGGTGTGTTTACTGTCACAAGCAATGCCAATGCCGGAGAAAATACCCTACGAGGAATAATAGCTGCAGTAGATAACGGAGATTTAATAGAATTTGATGTGGCTGCGATGGGTTCAAATACCATTACTCTTGCATCAACTTTAGTGATAGATAAAGACTTAACACTTGTTGCACTTGGCTCAGATGGAGGCGTAATCCTTGATGGAAACAATTCTGTAAGGGTTCTTGATATTGGTTTAGGAAAAGAAGTCATTCTAAAAAATTTGATAATAACTCGCGGATATGATGCCGAAAATGTTGTTGCAGGAATAGATAATTTTGGTGATTTAACCTTAATAAATTGTGTCGTTGCAGATAATACGGCTGGAGGTGTTTCAATAGCAGATGAAGGAGCCATCGGCGGAATCTATTCCACAGGTGATTTAACACTGATAAATACCACAATTACAAATAATACCGGAGCTATGACAGATTTCGGAATCGGGGGGATTTATTGCACAAGGATTTTAACAATGAAGAATAGTATTTTGTTTGGAAATTTTGGTGAGTCAAAAAATATTGCTTCTTCAATTTATATTAATAGCTATTATTCACTCTTTGAAGAATCACTTACTGACTTGGAGACCGATGGCAATTCTTTTGATGTTAATGAACAAAATATATTCGACAGTAATCCTCTTTTTGCAGGATCAATTATTAATCCGACTCATCCATACAGTATTCTTGGAATTTCACCTGCTGTAGATGCAGGTAATAATTCATATTGCCTTGAAGAAAAAGATATAAGAGGCTTTAACAGAAAACAAAATTCTGCCATTGATATCGGAGCTTATGAATATACTGAGGATTCTGACACCTTGCCGGTAACTCTCTCATCATTTACAGCAATATACACAGTTTCAAATACTGTAAGCATTATGT
>CAZJNG010000128.1:0-7033 GCA_964547265.1 uncultured Candidatus Cloacimonadota bacterium
ATTTCATAAGCTAACTGCTTCTGTAATAATGTAGAATAAATGCGACCATGTGAATTTTTATTTGCAATACCTTCAAAATGTGAAACATTAGCATCATTAACATCTCTTAAAGAAATCAAATCATGAGTATCATGAATAACAGGGCATTCACTATTTAATGCTGAAACCGTTAAGGTATCAGGTTCATTATGACTGTGAATAAGATCATAATGTTTACTAACCTTTATTAATTGAGAAATATTATCAATCTTAACAGATCGATTATAAATATCGTCTGAAAGACCATGATATCGCTCATTTAAGCTTTTATCTGTATAATATAAATCAACGGTATGACCAGCTTTTTTTAAAGCTTTTGCATATTTATAGTTACGAATACAAGGAGAATTTTGTAAAAACACTATTTTTAAATATTTCTTCATTATACTTACCTTTTTAAATTATTAATCATATTTAAATTTTCTTTTGCTTCATGATAATTTTCGTTAAAAGTAATTGCTTTTAAAAAACAATTTTTAGCTTTGTCTATTTCATTATTGTATTGATATAATACACCCAAGTTATTCCATGAAGAACATAAATATGGATTTAACTCAATTGAACTTAGAAAACAATTATAAGCACTTTCTAAGTTGTTTTCAAAAAAATAAATTTCTCCTAATAACAAATCAAATATTGCAGGCATTTGATTTTTTTTATTATTATGTAGTAAAGTCTTTGCTTTTTCTGTTTGATTTTTCTTTAAAAAACTTAATACAGAGACCAAGATATTTATTAAATTATCATTTTCTAGATTATATTGATTATTACTTTTTATAAGAATATCTATTTCAGATTTACTTAAATATGAACTCAATCCATCATGTAAATCTTTGCAATCTTCACTATCATAATAATGAGTAATAAATCTATCAAATAAGATTTCTCTAAACCTTAGTATATCTACTTCATAAAGTGTTTCTTTAAAAAAAGTTGTATTATTTAAATTTAAGTTAAATACTTTATGGAATTTATAAGGGATTTGTGTTAATTCTTTAATTACTTCAATAGTCCATTCGTCATAAATACCAATTTTATAAAACAAAAACCATTTAGGAGGATACTTTTTCATTTTCACTAATAATCTATCAATATTATGCTTGACTGCTAACTTATTATGCAAATACAAATGAAAAAAACTTTTATCAATAATTCTTCTTTTTGAGTATATATAAATTGATGGACAATTTCCCCACACAAATAAGAAATCATTTTTATCAGATTTTTTTTGTATGTATGCACCAATTTCTTTTGAATAATGAAATTTTAAATTATATTTTGCAGGATAATCCGCTAAAATCATCTGATTACTTAACCTTTTACTTATCTGATTTATAATAAAATGCAAATTACAAAGAAACAATATCAACGAAAAAACAAAAAAGAACAAATTGTTTGAGTCAATTATTGATTTAAACCCTAATGAAGCCAGCACACTGACCGGTAACCATACCTGATTAAAATGAGCAGGGAAAAAACTTTTTTCTGCTATTGGTATCACAAAACAACCAACAAAAAATACAGAAACTATTGTAACGCAAAAATCATAATTTATTATATTGTAAACTAACATACTTAATGAAAGAATGCATATTGAAAATGTATTTTGAATAGTTGGAAAAATTGACTTATTAAACTCATTCAAAATATCTCTATAAGAAACTTTTGCTCTTTGAGCAACATAAGAATTATCTTTTTTTTTATCTAAAGAATAAAACTTTTTAAAAACATTAAATTTTATAAGTTTAGATGAGAATATATAAAAATATAAATGCCACTTAAATAAACACTTTGTTAAAAACAAAATGTTTTTAAATCCTTGAGCTTTAAAAATCTGCAAAAAATTAATCAAGAGAAAACCAAAAATAATCACAAAAAGTTCTATAAAACTTATGTAAAAAAAACTTAAAATTACTAAAGGAACAACAGCAATTATTGTTACGATTTTTATTTGATAAGCCCAACCAAAAAATAAACCTGCAAGCAAATACAATAATAAACTATTACCGAAATATGCAAACCTAAATACTAAAAAACCTATTAGCAATGGTAACAATAAAAAATTCTCTCCATAAGTTAATGAATATCTTGTCTGTGGTAATACTTGAAAAATTAAATGAAATAGAACCGATAGAGAGGCTATTAAAAAATCTTCAAAGATAAGATAACATAAGATAAATAACACAGAGTTTAGTAATGAAAACCAGATTATTTTTAAATCATAATATGCTTTTTCACTTTTTACAAAATAAATTTTCCTAAAATATTTTGCAATAAACCCAATTCCAAAATAATCTAATCTGTAAGGATTAATTTCACAATCAAACTCTGCATCATAAAACCAATTACCATCGTCAGCGTATAAAGGTTGATTTCGCCAATGATAAAGACATAATAGTGACACTACAAACACAATGATACTATAAAAGAAAAAGTACATTTAAAAAACCTCAAAAAATATTATTGACAAATATTATAAAAATTTTATGCTATTAATATAGGAGTTAAGAATGAAAGATAAAATTATTGACATACCAAAGTTTAATCAAGAACGAAATTCAAATGATAAATATGGACTCTGCCACGGTGCGTTTGATTTAGTTCACCCGGGTCATATAAAACATTTTGAATCAGCATCAAAGTCATGCGACAAGTTAATTGTTTCATTGACAAGTGATAATTTTGTAAAAAAAAGAAAAGGGCAAAATCGTCCTATCTATACTCAAGATGAAAGAGCTTATATAATATCTTGTATAGAATTTGTTGATTTTGTAGTAATCTCTCCCTATGAAACAGCAATTGAAATTATACAAGAACTTAAACCAAACATCTATATTAAAGGCCCGGACTATAAGAATAAACAAACAGCGGGTATTCTCGCAGAAAAAAAAGCAGTAGAAGATATTGGGGGAGAACTTCTTTTTACTGATGATGAGAAATATTCTACCAGCGATTTAATTGACAAAATTTCGGCTATTAGCCGCCCTAAGATGTTATTAATATTAGACAGAGATGGCACTTTAATAGAAGAAAAAACTTTCCTTGGCAAGAATAAAGATTGGAAATCTAATATTATATTAATAAGAGAAACAGTAGATTTTATTCATTATCTAAAACAATATTTCAATTTAACAATAATAGTTTTATCTAATCAAGCAGGAATTGCTCGAGGATACTTTCCTCCATCAATTGTTGAGCAAATCAATTATATTATTGACAATCAACTCAAAAATGAAGGTATCAAAATTGCTTCATGGAAATACTGTCCTGATATAGATATTAACTACGCTAAACAACAAGGATTATCAAACTTTATACCTGAATATATAAAAGATATTACCAAAAGAAAGCCTTCTCCGCAACTCCTATTTGATGCTATGAGTGAAATAGGAACTCACCTTTCTAGGTTTAAAAAATTACTTGTTCTAGGCGACAGACACGAAGATGAAGATTTAGCAAAAAACATCAAAGCAAATTTTATCAATGTCTCCCGGAAAAGCTATAATGATATTCTTGATGAATATAAAAAAATCTTTGTGTCATCCTGAGTGCTAACGAAGGATCCCCTTTATTGTCTTGAATGTGAACGGAGATTCTTCGCTAACGCTCAGAATGACAGAGTTTATCGTGTCATTCTGAGTGGCAACGAAGGATCACCTTTATGTCTTGAAGGTAAACAGAGATTCTTCGCTAACGCTCAGAATGACCAGGTCTTTCGCATCATTTATAGCTACCCTGTGCCATCCTGAATCCAATCTTGTCATCCTGAACGAAGTGAAGGATCCCCTAAATTACTCAAACATACAATTCTAACAAATCATGGTTCTCGCTCAAAATAATATCAAACTTTTACTATCGCTTTAAACTTTAATATATGCTTATCATCTCTTAATGCCCCAGATATATAGACAATGTGTTCATAATAAACCAATTTATTAACACTATATTTAGATGTAAAACCTTCAAATCAACTGACTTTCCGCAGTAAAAATTGTAGTTTTCATTATTTTCTTAATCAGCTCTAATGTAATTAATTATAAATATAACATAAAACCTTATTAATCATTTATGGGTATCATAATCACTGACTTTGGAGACTAAAAAAATTTAATTCTTTTTTTCCCACAGGCTAAACTATACAATCTTAGTAACATAACACCACTAATCTTTAGGTGACCTCCAAGAGGGAAAAGCATCCTGGAGGTCACAGGTATCTTAGTTGAAATGTACAATAAGCTAACTTTCTAGAATTAAGAAAAAACTTTTTAAAAATATAGGACATCATTCAGACTTTCTACAGTAAAAAATTGCATAATCATGATTAAACAATAATATATCTAATGGAATAATAATAGGTTAATTTAATATTTACTTATATTAAATGTTAAGAATTGTTTTTAACTGCAAAAAATCAGAATCAACTTATTTTTTATTCATAAATCCGACTAACCAGTTTATTTGTTACTGTGGAAAAAAAACAATGCTGTTTTTATTCGTTATCATATAGACATAAAATGTATTTTGTTACATTTTTATCTTTGTTTTATAATTTTTAACTTTTAATGACCAATGAACGGAGATTCTTCGCTAACGCTCAGAATGACAATAAAATGACTAATGCCCTTCTTCAAACTCCCTTAAATATACAGCAATAAAATGACAAATTACAGAATGAATATCTTCACAAACCTCCATAAAGTCAGAGTTAACATGGATAGAATAATCAGATATTTTCTTTAAAGCACCTCCATCATAACCCGATAAACCAATAACAATCATCTTAATATCTTTTGCATAATCTACTGCCTTAATTATATTTTTACTGTTACCTGAACCAGAAATAGCAATTAAGATATCTCCTTCTTTTGCTAAATTTATAAGTTGTTGTTTGAAAATTTCTTCATATCCAAAGTCATTTGCAAGTGCTAAAATCAGAGGCATATTTGTAGTTAAGGGGATTACGCTATATCTATCAAAATTATCTAAATAATTGTTTCTTGATGCTCCAAGAGACAAATCACAAGAGAAATGGGTAGCAGTGGAGGCACTTCCTCCGTTTCCAGTAATATAAATTTTTCTGTTTTTCGATTTAGATTCCCTTAATATTTCTAAAACTTCATCACTAATATCAGCATTATTTAATGTCTCGATTATCTGTTTTTTATAATTTATCCAGTTCATTTTCTTAACTCACAAAATTTCGCTATATCTAATGGTTTGATTGATTCTTTATTACCAATATTTTCAACAGCAATTGCTCCAATAACATTCGCAAAGTCAGCAATAAATTTTCCTTCAAATCCTAAAAACGACAATAATGCAGAAAAACAAAAAACTGCATCTCCTGCGCCAATAGTGTCAATTGGTTTATTAATCCTGGCTTTTGACGCATAAAATTTATCTCTATAAAAAATACAGCCTTGTTTTCCCAAGGTTAGTAATAAATCTCCAAAATCATTTTTTTTCTTTAATTCACAAAGGAAATCATAAAAGGTATCCTTTTTGCTATGGAAAGGCAGTTGTAATTCTGTTTCATTCATTGATAAAAAATTTGCCTTTTTAAATTTGGTTACAGGATTATATCCATAATTTGAACTATTAGTTTGTACATTTAGACCTATAAATTTTTCAAGATTACATATATAGTTTATTAATTTTGCAGAAAACATCCCATGTCCAAAATCATTAATTAAGATTATATCATAACTATCTTTGATTTCTTCGATATGCTTGATAATTTTATCTGATAAATCTTCATTGATTTCTTGATCATTGATTATTTCCATTTTAAAAAGTTTTTGAAAATGTACAGGTTCAATATACCTTTTCTTTACAATTGTCGGTGAATTAATTTTTATGAAAAAATCTATATTTATATTACCAGGAAGATGTTCTTCAATGTACTCTTTCTCTGTATTAATATCTCCAAGAAGCGTAATAACCGTAACATTCTTTACAAAATTAGCTAAGTGTCTTGCCGGCGCTAAAACACCTCCTAAAAACTTTTCTTCTGATATAAACCCTGTTGACAATATTGGATCTTTTGTTGCTCTTCCTTTTGCTCGTACATAAACATATTGGTCTATAATAGTTTCTCCAATTAGCAAAACATTAAGATCTTTTAACTTATCTTTAAGCTCAGTGTACATAAAAGTCCTTTATTTTTTCGATTACATAGTCTAAGTGATTTTGGTTTAAGTACTGATGTATAGGTAAAGAAATAATTTCCTTAGTAAACTGTTCTGTTTTAGTTAATTTGTAATTATGATTTAAATAAGGTTTTTGCTGATGAATAGGCAAAGGGTAATGTATTTTAGCTTCGATTCCATTATCTAATAAATATTGCAACAGTTTATCTCTTTGCTTTACTCTTATTATGAAAGTATGATAAACAGAGTATTCATTTTTCTCATCTTTAGGGATATAGATAAGACTATCTATCTTTAAAGAGGATAAGCCGTTATAATAATACTCTGCGTTATACCTTCTTTTATTATTGATTTCATCAATATAATCTAATTTTACATTTAAAATAGATGCTTGAATTTCATCTAACCGGGAATTATATCCAACTAAGGAAGTTTCATTTCTATTAATTAAGCCATGATTTCTTAATGCTGATATTTTGTTATACTGTGATTTGTTTTTTAAACTTATAATGCCTGCATCACCACATGCACTAAGATTTTTCAACGGATGTAAACTAAAGCATCCTATTCCAAAGCTTCCTACAAACTTGTTATTATATTTTGCACCAATCGCCTGAGCTGAATCCTCGATTAATACTAAGTTGTAATCCTTTACTATCTGAGTTATTCTATGCATATTAACAGGTTTGCCTGTCAAATGTACAACTATAAGAGCTTTAGTTTTTGAGGTTATAGATTCTTCTATTTTCTTTTCATCTATTAAAAGATTATCCTTAATATCTACAAATACAGGTGTTGCTCCAATTAACGAGATAGCATTTGCTGTGGCAATAAATGAATTAGCA
>CAZJNG010000129.1:0-7019 GCA_964547265.1 uncultured Candidatus Cloacimonadota bacterium
TACCAATAACATGAACATCATTTTCTACAGCTTGTTTAGCTGTTTCGGCAGGAGTTTGGAAAAGAGGACCCATGTCAACATCAAAACCCATGTCAGCATAAGCAGTTGCTACAACTTTAGCACCTCTGTCATGTCCATCCTGACCCATTTTAGCAATCATAATACGAGGTCTGCGACCTGTTTCTTCTTCAAATTTATCTGTTAAATTTCTTACTTCTTCCACTTCACCCGCCTTTGCGTATTCTGAGCTATAAATGCCTGAAATAGAACGAATAACAGCTTTGTGACGACCATAGATTTTTTCCATTGCATCTGAAATTTCACCTAAGGTTGCTCTCGCTCTGGTAGCTTCGATGGCAAGTTCAAGCAGATTGCCGTTATTGGTTTCAGCTGCTTTTGTAATAGCGTTAAGTGCATTTTGAACTCTGTTGTTATCTCTTTCAGCCTTAAGTTTTTCAAGTCTTTTTAATTGAGCTATACGAACAGCTGTGTTATCAACTTCAAGAATCTCAATTGGATCTTCTTTTTCAAGTCTGTATTTATTAATTCCTACTATTGTTTCTGCGCCCGAATCAATACGAGCTTGTCTTCTTGCTGCAGCTTCTTCTATTCTCATTTTAGGAAGTCCTGTTTCGATAGCTTTTGCCATTCCTCCAAGTTTTTCCACTTCCTGAATGTTTTCCCAGCCTTTTCTTAGTAATGCACCTGTTAGTGCTTCAACATAATATGAGCCTGCCCATGGGTCAATGACTTGACAGATTCCGGTTTCGTGTTGCAGATAAAGTTGAGTTTCACGAGCTATACGAGACGAGAAATCTGTTGGAAGAGCTATAGCTTCATCAAGTGAATTTGTATGGAGTGACTGAGTATGCCCTAAGGTTGCAGCGAGTGCTTCGATACAAGTACGAGTGACATTATTGAAAGGATCTTGTTCTGTAAGACTCCAACCTGAGGTTTGTGAATGAGTTCTGAGAGCCATTGATTTAGGATTTTTTGGATTAAAATCTTTTATTAATTTAGCCCATATAACGCGTGCAGCACGAAGTTTTGCAACCTCCATAAAATAATTCATTCCTTCTGCCCAGAAGAATGAAAGTCTTGGAGCAAATTTATCAATATCTATACCTGCTTTTACACCGGTACGAGCATATTCAAGACCGTCAGCTAAAGTATAAGCCATTTCAAGATCAGCAGTTGCTCCTGCCTCTTGCATATGGTATCCCGAGATTGAGATTGAGTTAAATTTCGGCATATGTTTTGAGGTGAATTCAAAGATATCGGCTATGATTTTCATAGAAGATTCCGGAGGGTAAATATATGTATTTCTAACCATGTATTCTTTGAGAATATCATTTTGGATAGTACCTTGAAGTTGTTCCCATTTTACACCTTGTTCTTCAGCAGCAACTATATAGAAAGCCATAATTGGCAATACTGCACCATTCATAGTCATTGAAACAGACATTTGGTCAAGTGGTATTTTATCAAATAATATCTTCATATCAAGGATAGAGTCAACAGCCACACCTGCCTTACCAACATCACCAACCACTCTTTCATGATCTGAATCATAACCCCTGTGAGTTGCTAAGTCAAAGGCAATTGAAAGCCCTTTTTGTCCTGCGGCAAGGTTTCTTCTGTAAAAAGCATTACTTTCTTCAGCTGTTGAAAAACCTGCGTATTGTCTTACAGTCCAAGGACGCATACAATACATTGTAGCATAAGGTCCTCTTAAAAAAGGAGCTATACCGGCAGTATATTTTGTGTGTTCAAGATTTTTAATATCTTCCGGTGTGTATAGTGGTTTAACTTCTATTTTTTCGTTTGTATCCCAAATTAAATCTTCATACTTTTCTTTTGCTTCTTTAGAAACTGAATTTACCCATTCATCCCATGATTTAGAGACAGGTTTGAGTTCAGGTTTTATATTTTTAAAATCAGGCTTTTTCATTATAATACTCCTGTCTTTTTCATTATTTGTGTAATCGTTTGTATTACATTGACTTTCATATAGATAAAGAAATCAACTCCTGCTTCGGTAAAAGCTTTTATATGTTCCTTTGGATAACCGGCTAAAACTAAAACCTTCTCCGGATATTGTTCTTTAAGTTTTTTTGCAAACTCAGGCACAATAATTGGATACATATCATCGGTTGAACTTAAAATTATCACATTTTCATCATTGATATTTTTCAAGACTTCATCAGCATTTTCAAAACTGTCATGTGTGATACAATCAAATCCGGCAGGCTCAAAAAATCCTACACAGAAATCATATCTTGGTTTATTTTTAATCACATCACCGATATTGGCAAATAAAGCTTTAGGTCTGTGACCGGTTGAATTTTTATATTTTTCAGAAGCATTTCTTAAGTATTCAAAAGGTTCTGCAAGTCTTCTTTTAGGAATTGAAATTATTTCAAGTCCATCTTCTTTTTTGTTACAAAGATTAGAATTGATAATATCGATTGATTTATTTGCCAAAGAGTCTGTTATTGCTTTTAAGGAAAGTTCTGTTGATTCTTCAACACTACCTATTGATTGAAAATCTTCAGTTATTTCAGAAGATTTATTTTCTAGTTTTTTCTCATCTAAATTTGCGTACATTGAAGTACCAACAAGGACATCTTTTCTTATTTCAGCCTGAGTTGACCTGAATTGATGCGATTGATTCATTCTGTCTTGAATAGAACCGGCTTTAAGAGATTCTAAGATACCGCCTTTTTCTTCGATTGAGACAAAGTATGCCCAACTTTTTTGAATCAATTCATTTGTAAGTGCTTCAACATAATAAGAACCACCTGCAGGGTCATTCACTGCATTTAAATGCGCTTCTTCCAAGAGGATAATTTGTTGATTTCTAGCTATACGACGAGAAATTTCATCAGATTCTTTATTTAAAAAATCAAAGGTAGATATATTCAAACTGTCACATCCTCCCAATACTGCGGAAAATGCTTCTGTAGATGTTCTCAATATATTCACCCAAGGGTCGAAAGCTGTTTTAGTATATTCAGAAGTTTTAACATGCATTCTCATCTTTGCATTTTCATGTGTAACTCCATAATAATCAGCAATTTGTGCAAACAGATATCTTGCTGCTCTTAATTTAGATATTTCCATAAAGAGGTTTGTTCCGACTGAAAATACAAAAGTCATTTTGGAGAAAATATCATCAGGATTTAAACCTCTTTTTTGTAGTTCGTCAACATAAAATACTACAGTAGAACACATTAAAGCTAAGTCCTCAACTGCTGAAGAACCTGAATTATTATAAACAGATAAATCAATCAGAATAGTTTTTAATGCAGACTTGCTTTCATTTACTGTTTTTGTTACAAGAGCTATTTCATCTAATAGATGAGGCATTGAGCAATTAAGCTTTCCATTTTCAGCTAAAACTTTAATGAAATCACCGGCTATAGAACCTTTTAAATCTGATAAACTAAGATTATTTTCATCCAGATATTTTTTTAACATTGCAAAAAGAGAAAGAGCAGAGCATCCTGCTTCAAAATCTACAGTTAAATGATTAATAGATATGTCTTTAAGAATAGTTTTAAAGTTATGGTAATTATAAATTGGTAAACCGTTATCAAACAACTCTTCTTTTTTTGTTT
The DNA here is from genome assembly GCA_964547265.1 of uncultured Candidatus Cloacimonadota bacterium. Taxonomy (GTDB): domain Bacteria; phylum Cloacimonadota; class Cloacimonadia; order Cloacimonadales; family WRIO01; genus JALNXV01. The sequence continues at coordinate 3,621 of CAZJNG010000129.1, forward strand.
CTGTAAGAAGTTTCCTTTGACACAAAGCGTTATTAAGTTTAATTCTTAAAGAATTTTGTCCTTTGTTTAAATCATTTAAGGTAATAGTATTCCATTCTTTAAGGTTTTTAACTGAGAGCTCTTGTTGAATCGCCCATCCTTTTACTTGTTTTTCAACAAAGTTAGTTCCTCTTACAAATGGAAACTCGCCTGATTTTGAATCCAAATAACTAATATCCTTAATGTCTTCAGCATTATAGATTGCTTCTAAAGTAATACCTTCAACAGTATTAGTTTTCATTATCTTGTCAAAAGGTGCACCTTTTAGTAATACTTCAGCTTCTTTTTTCCAGTCTTCGTAAGTCGGAGCAGGAAAAATATCACTTAAGTGCAAATCTTGAACAGTATCATTTTTTTCTTGATCTGCCATAAATAAACTCCCTAATATTATCACTTATTATTATAAACCATATTAAATACTAGTATTCTTTTGTCAATTTTTTTTGAAAATATTAAAAATTTTTACACTAAAAACTGTTTAGAAACAAATAAAATATGGAGCAGTATTACTTCATATAGAAGATTATATGGTATCTTGACTACTTGTCTGTGCTATCATTGTCAATTCATTATATCTCTTTTTGGTGCCCCTGAGCCGATTCGAACGGCTGACCTTTTCCTTAGGAGGGAACTGCTCTATCCAGCTGAGCTACAGGGGCTACCTAAATGCAAAAAATATTTAAAGAAGAATCTTGTCAAGAAAAAGCATTACAGTATATTAATCTTAGCAAGATTCTAATTCCTTTTTAACGAAATCAACAAGTTCTTTGAGATATTCCTCAGTGAACTTAAAATTAACTCCGGCAATCTCATAAAGTTTATTTACAGGCAAAGTATAACCAGCTCTTAGAAATTCTTTGTAATTCTTGACAGCTTCAGCAGGGTTTTCTTTATAATTTTTATAGATTGCAAGGGCACCTAATTGTGACATTCCATATTCTATGTAATAGAAAGGTACTTCAAAGATATGAAGTTGCAACATCCAACGGTTAGCTTTTTCTATTTCCAAGCCTGTCCAGTCTACAATTGTGTTAAATCTATCCATAATTTTTGAAAACTCAGTATTTCTTTCATCAATTGTGTGGTATGGGTTAGTATAAATCCAATGTTGGAATGCATCAACAGTCATACACCACGGCAAAAAGGAAAGAGTACCTTCAAGTTGTTCTCTTTTAGCTTTTTTAAAGTCTTCATTATTATCATAAAACTCTTGCCAGTAGTCCATAGTAAGAAGTTCCATTGTCATTGATGCTAATTCAGCTACTTCGCTTGGAGTATCTTTTAAATGGTCAATCACAATATGAGCTGATTCTTTAGCATGCATTGCATGACCTGCTTCGTGTAAAAGTGTAGTCACATCACCCTGTAATCCGACAGAATTCATGAAAATAAATGATGAACCCACTCTGCCAATAGGATAATTATATCCACCAGGGGCTTTTCCTTTTCTATTATCTAAGTCCAAATATTTACTATTATTCATTTTCAATAATTGAAGCCCAAAGTCTTGATCGACATTATTTAAAACCTTTATAGACTTTTCGACTAATTCCTGACTATTTGTAAAAGGTTTTAGGATTCTTCCATCTAAATCAACGCTTGTATCCCAAGGTCTTAATATATCTAACTGTAAAGTTTCTTTTCTTTTTGTATCAATTTCTTTTAGATATGGTATAACAGCTTTTTCAACAGCATTATGAAACTCTATTAAATCTTCAGGAGTATACGAAAATCTTCCTTTATCAAGATGCTTATAATCTCGGAAATTATCAAAACCTGCATTTTTTGCTTCTTGTATGCGTAATTTCTTTAAGTCATCGAATATCTGGTTGAATTGTTCTACATGTTCAGCTAATTTATTCATCTTAAGTCGCCATGCTTTTTCTCTTATTTGCCTGTCATTATTTTTAAATAGAATATTAAGCTGAGCAAAAGTTTTTTCTTCTCCCTCAAAATCAACAGTTAAAGAACCAAATAAAGAGCCGTATTTATTTTCTATTTCAGTGATTTTCTGTCTTATTTTTATGTTTTCTTCTTTAAAAAGATTGATTTCATTAGCTAACATTTTATTTAGATGTGCGTAAGTTGGTCCGGTTAAATCATGTTTTGCGGGAGATTCAAAAATTCGTTTTTTTAATAAAAATTCTGTTTTTTCTGTAGCCGATGATATTTCATTATAGTAAGAAGTATATGCTTCTGCTTTAGAATCATCACTTGCATTACAGGTCATGTTAATATATAACCAGGCTAAATGATCACCAATCAACATTGATAGTTCGCTTTTCTTTTCAAGACATCTAATAATATCTTCACTTGTGTCTAAAGGCATTTCCAAAAAAGCATTATAAGTATTTTTAATTAATTCTATATCCTGTATGTTAAAATCATCAGGGAAAAAAAGTAACTTCTTTTCGTGTAATTTGATCTCAGTTTCCATATAATCTCCTTTATAACATATTTTTCCATTAAAATATTTATGCTATAAATTATGTCAAGCAAAAACTAACTAATCACAAAAAACGGTTTTACAAATAAAAATTTATAAACATCATCAAAATCATTTTTTTAGTACATTTCAAATTATCTTGACATTATAAACCAATTTTTAAAATTGGAAAAATACTATAGGATATGGAGATAAAATGAATATATGTTTACTTCAAGGTGGGGTATCTTCAGAAAGAGATATTTCACTAATTAGCAGTGCTGCCATCGCTAAAGCAATTAATATTTTAAATCATAAATTAACTACTATTGACCCTCAGGACTATCCACAACCTGAAGATTTAATTCATGCAATTAAACAAACTAATTGTGATTTAGTCTTTATTGGGCTTCACGGTGGAGACGGGGAAAACGGCATCATACAAGCACTATTACAAAGTGCAGGTATTAAATTTACAGGTTCTGATTACAAGGCTAGTGCTATTGCTATGGATAAATACCTATCAGCATCTATTGCCAAAATACATGACATTAATGTACCAAAACAACATTTATTTGACTCGATTCCCAAAGATTTAAAGCAACTTATCGAATATCTGAATTTCCCGATTGTAGTTAAACCAAATTCTGCAGGATCATCTGTTGGGATTCACATTGTTAATGATTGCGATAGTTTAATAATAGCTATGAAAGATGCTTTTAATTATGATGAATTAGTAATTCTTCAAGAATTTATTAAAGGTAGAGAAATTACTGTAACTATTTTAAATAACAATACTCTACCTGTAGTGGAAATCAAACCTAAGAATGGCTTTTATGATTATAAAAATAAATATACTAAAGGCTCAACAGAGTATATTTGTCCGGCAGAACTTACAGATTCAGAAAGCAGACTTGTACAAATGTATGCTCATA